>JBKPLN010000676.1:0-2295 GCA_046731635.1 Pseudomonadota bacterium
GGATAGGCCTTGTGCTTGACGCGCTCCGGAATGAGGCTGTTGGCGGGTTCGGATGCCATCTCGATCACGTTGCCGTCCACGTCAAACTTCCAGCCGTGGTAAAGGCAGCGCAGCCCGCATTCCTCGTTGCGCGCGAAAACAAGGGATGCGCGGCGGTGCGAGCAATATTCGTCAAGTACCCCGACGCGGCCCTTGCTGTCGCGGAATACGACAAGATCCTCGCCGAGAAGCTTGACCTTGATCGGAGTGCCATCAGGCTGCGCGACTTCTTCCGACAGGCAGGCCGCAATCCAGTGGCGCCGCATGATCTGGCCCATCGGCGCATCGCTCTCGACTCGGCACAGCAGATCGTTTTCTTCGGCGGTCATCATGGCGGGGTCTCCTCGTCGGGCGCGACTTTTCAGATTTTTGTCGCGCGTCCTTTCTTAGATATCTAAGATAAAGCCCGTTGAGGGACCTTGTCGATGGCCGGCGCAAGCGAACGTGGGCTCCGTCTTGGCGTAGCCGGTCTCGGCCGCGCATTTAGCGTGATGCTGCCGACCTTTATTGCCGACCCGCGGGTCACGCTGGTAGCGGGAACCGATCTCCGGCCGGAAGCGCGGCGTCAGTTTGCCGCGGACTTTGCCGCCAGGACCTACACGACCGTCGAGGAGTTGTGCGCCGATCCGGGTGTCGAGGCGGTTTACGTGGCGACCCCGCACCAGCACCACGTACGGCACGCCACGCTTGCGGCCCAACACGGCAAACACCTGCTGATCGAAAAGCCAATGGCCCTCACGCTCGATGGGTGCCGCACAATCGTGGATGCCGCGCGGAGCTTCAGCGTGCAGGTGGTTGTCGGCCATAGTCACTCTTTCGACCCGCCCATTCAGCGAATGCGCGATCTCATAGCGAGTGGCGATTTTGGCCGCGTCCGCATGATCAACGCCATCAACTACACGGACTATCTTTACCGGCCGCGTCGCCCGGAAGAGCTCGATACAGCCCAGGGCGGCGGCGCGGTGTTCAATCAAGCGGCACATCAGGTCGACATCGTACGCCTGATCGGTGGCGGCCGCGTCGAAACGGTACGGGCGATCACCGGTTCATGGGACTCCCGGCGCGCAACCGAGGGCGCCTACGCCGCGCTGCTTACGTTCGAGAACGGCGCGTTCGCCTCGCTCACCTACAATGGTTACGGCCATTTTGATTCCGATGAATTTCAGGACTGGATCGGAGAGATGGGCGAAACGAAGACGCCGCATGCGAAGTCGCGGCGCCGCTTCGAGAACTCAGACGAGGAAATCGCTTTCAAGAATGCGCGCAACTATGGCGGTGCCGATTTCAAACCTTCCTGCGGTCGCGCCGTTGCGCATCAGAATTTTGGAACGTTGCTGGTGAGCTGCGACCGCGCGGATCTGCGCGCGCTGCCGAACGGCGTCATGATTTATCAGGATGACTCCGCCCGGCTCGATGTGCTGCCGCCGTCCACGGTGCCGCGCGCCGGGGTCATCGATGAGCTCTATCAGGCCGTTGTGGACGGAAAAGCGCCCCTTCATGACGGCGCCTGGGCGACCGCGACGGTGGAGGTGCTGTTGGCAATGCTGCGTTCCGGGCGCGAAGGCTCGGATGTTCGCCTCGGTCAACAGGGCGCCTTGCGATGACGCCTCCACAGCCCAGCACCCAATCGATCTTGCGCCATTGGCGCGAGGCGGTGCCGGACGACCGGCTCGCACACCTGGTCAAGGACGCAACACGCGCACTCGTGCGCGCACTGCAGATGCGCCTTGCCAAGCACGCCGTTTCGTTCGGGCATTGGACATTCCTGCGCATCCTCTGGGAAGCCGACGGGATTACCCAGCGCGAATTGAGCGAGCAGGCCGGAGTCATGGAACCGACGACATTCTCGGCACTGAAGGCGATGGAGCGGCTCGGCTACGTCGTGCGCCGCCGGCGCGGCGGGGACCGAAAGAAGGTATATGTGTTCCTCACGCCGAAGGGCCGGGCGCTGCGAGACAGGCTGGTGCCGCTCGCCGAGGAGGTCAATCGCATTGCGGTGCGCGGCGTGCCTGTCGCTGACATTGCAACGACGCGCGCACTTCTGTTCGCAATCATCGAAAATCTGGCGCGCGACGAGCAGGCCGCCGACAGGCGTATGCCGTCAACCCGCGAATTGTCGCGACTGAGGGTTGATCGGAAACGCTAGATGAAGCTTGTGGCATTGAGTTCTAGCGGGTGATTTGCTTTATCCGCTCGTCCCCGCGAAAGCGGGGACCCAGGGCGGCAAATTTCTGATTTGCGATTGTTACTCTGGAT
>JBKPLN010000677.1:0-2426 GCA_046731635.1 Pseudomonadota bacterium
GCACAAAGTCAATGCGGAGACAGTCAGGTTAATGTGCAATGCGTCAAGCGTCCGCCTTTGATCCTGATATCCTGAAGGTCTTACAAACAACATTCGATGAAACGTGGGCTTGTTTGCAGCCGAAACAACAGGTGCGCGCAAGCCCGACAACGCTTGCAGTGCGCATGCTTGAACTCGCCGCGGCCGGACACCGCGACTCAGTCCGATTGCGCAGTTTTGCATTGACTGAAGTTGCTGCCTCCGCGGTTTGATGGAAATCAATACACATGCGGCCATCACTCTTTCTCAACAAAAACCGTCGTCGCAAGCCCGAAGCAAAGCGCCGAGCGCCGGGCTATCGGGCGGCGGCGACAGCGGAATACAAACGTGCCTTCGAGCGACTGTTTGGTTCGCAAGGGGCGGCATCGCCAGTGAGACGGATTGACCCTGTTACCGGTGAAGTTATCGGTATCATCGATACAACGGACAAAGGCGGATCGCGCCCGGCCTAGGTTCCGCGTTTATCGACGTCCCCCTCTGGCGGTACCGCCAGCTTTGCCGCATAATTGGGGTATGGGTTACAGCAGATATATTTGCCTGGCCGGCGCAGTCATCATTTTCTCAAGCGGGCCGATGTCTGCGCAGGATTTCAAACCAGGCATAAGTATGCAGCCGGATGCTCGACGACCTCTGGACCCGGACGAGCAAGCGAAGCGAAAAGCCATCGATGAAGCCTATAAATCGACGATGGAAAAAATTCCCGATCAGAAAAAATCGAATGATCCTTGGGGAAACATTCGTTCGACGACAACGACCTCAACCAAGCAGCGGTGACAGCGATCGCGCTATTTGAAAGCCTTCGCAAATTGGACTGGAGCTAGCGCGCCAGCGGTCCGCCGACACGCTTCCAGGCGTCGATGCCACCTTCAATATGACACGCTGAAGTAAGACCGGCGCCCTGCGCCGCCTGCACGGCCATCGCTGACCGCTCGCCGAACGCGCAATAGAACAAAAGACGCTTACCGGTCGCTTTAGCGAGTTCGCTCAGCATGCCGCCTTCGCTGATGTTTTCCTGCAGGGCCGGGTAGGGCACGTGCAGAGACCCCGGGATTGTGCCATGGCGCTCGCGTTCCGAACGTTCGCGCAAGTCGATTAGTGCGACGTCCGGCTTTCCCACAAGCGCGATCGCACCCCTCGCTGTCATCGCCCAGCCACGAAGGGCAACCTTCTCTTGTGCGAGGCCAATCCTGATGTTGGCAGGAACTGCAATGTCCATCATCTTCGGGTTGGGAAGTTTGAGATTGCTCATCAGCTCAACGTATTCGTCGACCGATTTGACCTGCAGCCGCGGATTGAAGGCTTTTTCTTCGCCGATGGTGGAGACGGTGTCGCCCTTGTAGTCGTGCGCCGGGTAAACCAGAGTTGAGGCTGGCAGCTTCAGCAACCGGTTGAATATCGAATCGTACTGCTGACGCGCATCGCCGTTCTGAAAATCAGTACGACCGGTACCGCGGATGAGTAATGTATCCCCGGTGAATACACGATCGGGCAAGACAAAGCAGTAGGAATCGTCAGTGTGCCCTGGCGTGTAGATCGCGTCGAGCGCGAGCCCCTCGATCGTAAACTTGTCGCCATCGGACAGGCGCATTGAAACGACATCAGCCTTCGTCTGTTCGCCCATCACCGTGATGCAGTGGGTGTGATCGCGCAGTGCGCCCAACCCGGTGATATGGTCGGCATGTAGGTGCGTGTCGACGGCCTTCACCAGCTTGAGATCGAGCTCACGGACGAGGTTGAGATAGCGGTCCACCTTTTCCAGGACAGGATCAATGATCAGTGCTTCGCCGCCCGGACGACTCGCGAGCAGATAGGAATAAGTGCTGGACACTTGGTCGAACAGCTGTCGGAAGATCATCTTAAATCGTATTCCGGATTGGGAGCGTGAGGCAATGTGGCGGCACTACCTGCCCATAGTCCGGGGCCTAGACTGGAACGAATTGCATCCGTCGGTCTTTCCATCGCGATGCGGTACGCCCGCTCGATTTTGGCTCCGATTTTTGTTGTGCTGGTGCTTGCGGGCGAAGCCGGGGCCGCGGCAACGACCTCGCGTTCCTCGCTTTGCCTGATGCTGGAATCGGCCGCCGGGGCGAATGGGATACCGACTGCATTCCTAGTTCGGGTCATCTGGCGTGAAAGCAGGTTCGATCCTAATGCAATCGGGCCGCGAACCCGAAGCGGAGCGCTGCGCAAGGCATTGCCCAGTTCATGGCGGGTACAGCCGCCGAGCGCGCTTTGACTAATCCCTTCGATCCGGTTCAGGCATTGCCGAAGGCAGCCGAATACCTGCGCGAGCTTCATGACGAATTCGGCAATCTCGGGCTTGCAGCGGCAGCCTACAACGCCGGTCCTGGCCGCGTTCGCGGCTGGCTCGAGGGCGCGCGCACACT
>JBKPLN010000678.1:0-10108 GCA_046731635.1 Pseudomonadota bacterium
CTGATAAAACACGCCAAGTGCGAAGCTGAACGAAGCAGGGCCGTGACGCGCTGCCGCGCCGATGCCAATTGACCAATGGCTTCCACTTAGTCCAGTTTAGGACGGTGGGCGGCATTGCCGTTTGGTGGGATTCCAAACCAATTCCAAGACGTAGGGAGGAAGACATGCGCAAATTTGGCTGGCTTGGAATAGCCGCCGTGGCTTTGACAGTGGGCGGGGCGGCCCAAGCCGAAACCATCAAGATCGGGGTGGTTCTTCCGTTCAGCGGAGCCAATGCCGACCTCGGCCATCAGATCGACAAGGCCTTCGACCTGTACGTGAAGCTCCATGCCAAGGACATCGCGCCGCACAAGGTCGAGATCGTCAAGCGCGACGAAGGGCCGCCGACCGGCGCGCAGGCAAAAACCGTTGCGACCGAGCTGATCACGAACGACAAGGTGCAGATCCTGACCGGCTTGGTTTTCTCGCCTTCGGCCATCGCTCTCGCACCCGTGGTGACACAGGCAAAGGTGCCGATGATCATCGCCAATGCCGGTACGGCCTGGATCACCAATCTGTCGCCCTATATCGCGCGGCTCTCTTTCAGTATGTGGCACCACGCTTATCCGATGGGCGCCTATGCCTTCGGCAAGATCGGTTGCAAGACTGCGGCGCTAGCCTACACCGACTTCCCGCCGGGCAAGGATTCCACCGAAGCCTTCAAGACCGGTTTCGAAAAAGCCGGCGGAAAAGTCACCGAATCTATCCCGATGGGCAGCCCGGTGCAGGTGCCGGATTTCACGCCGTTCTTCCAGCGCATCAAGGACGCCAAGCCCGACTGCATGTATGTGTTCATTCCGTCCGGCGCGCACGCGACTGGCGTGGCAAAGGCCTATGGCGAGCTCGGCATGCGCAAGGGCGGCGTCAAGCTGATCGGGCCGATGGACCTGATCCCGGACAACAAGCTGCAGGACATGGGCGAGGCCGCCATCGGCACCATCGTGATGGGGAACTACGCGGTCGACCTCGACAATGCCGACAACAAGGAGTTCAACAAGGCTTGGCACGAGGCATACGGCAAAGACTCTTACCCCGACTTCATGTCCGCGGCCGGCTGGGACACCATGCACGCCATCTTCGATGCGATCAAAAAGCTCAATGGCAAAGTTACCGACGGCCAGCAGGTTATCGATGCGATGAAAGGTTGGACCGGCAATGGTCCGCGCGGCAAGGTGTCTATCGACGCCGCGACCCGCGACATCGTGCAGGATGAGCACGCCATGGAAGTTATTCGTAAGCCGGACGGTAAACTTGGCATCAAGGTTCTCGACACCACCAAGGCGGTGAAGGACGAGTGCAAGGAACAAAAAGTCGGCCGTTGTGGCTCCTGATCCTTTGGACTTGAATTGACACCAAACAACGCCGCCGCGCATAAAGGCTCGGCGGCGTTTTCGTTAATCCGAGGTGGGGCTCGTGCCGCAGATCGCAAATATTGCTGTCAGCATTCTCTTCGACGGCCTGGCCTACGCCATGTTCCTGTTCATCACCTCCGTGGGCCTTTCGGTCACGATGGGGTTGATGGGTTTCGTCAATCTTGCGCACGGCGCCTTTGCAATGGCCGGCGGCTATCTCGTGGTCACGCTCACGCGCACGCTCGGGGTCGGCTTTGTGCCTTCCCTGATTATTGCCGCTGTAGTCGTCGGCGCGGTGAGCGTGTTGTTCGAGCGATTTCTCTATCGCCGACTCTACAAGTCCACCGATCTCGAGCAGGTCCTGCTGACGATTGGTCTTGCATTCATGGCGATTGCGACCGCGACATATTTTTATGGTCCTATTCCGAAGTCGGTGCCATTGCCGGACTCGCTGCAAGGCGACGTCAATCTCGGCTTCCGCTATTTCCCCAGCTACCGTGCTTTTCTGATCGTGCTCGGCGCGGCGCTGATCGCCGTTCTCTGGTATGTCTTCGAGCGGACGAATATCGGCGCCAAGATCCGTGCCGCAGTTGATAACCGGCGCATGGCGGAATCGGTCGGCATCAATGTCGACCGCCTGTTTACGCTGACCTTTGCGGTGGGATCCGGGCTTGCCGCGCTCGGTGGCGGCCTTGCCATCCAGCTGTTGGGCCTGTCGCCAAGTTTTGCCGTGATCTACCTGGTGCTGTTCCTGATTGTCGTGGCGGTCGGCGGTCTCGGCAGCCTGAAGGGCACTTTGCTCGCCGCGCTCGTCCTCGGCGTTTTCGACACAGGAGGCAAATATCTGCTGGCCGATGCTGGCGGGTTTTTTGTCTACGCGGTGACGGTGGCTGTCCTTCTCGTCAAGCCGGCGGGATTCTATGGCCGCGAGTGACACCACCCCCGCTGCCGGCGCCGCCAGCACGCGCGAACGCGCGGCGGACTATCTCCTGACACGGCATCGTTTCCACTTCGCCGAGGCGCTGCCCTGGCTGATCGCTATTGCTGTGTTTTTCATTTTCCCGACCCGCATGACCTTCGGCAGCCAGGTGCTGGTGATGATCATGTTTGCGCTCTCCCTCGACCTGATCCTCGGCTATGCCGGCATCGTGACGCTGGGCCATGCTGCGTTCTTTGGGGTCGGCGCCTATACGGTCGGACTTGCCGCGGCACGCCTGCAATGGACCGAGCCGATCAGCGGGCTCTTCGCCGCTGCGATTGCCGCCGGGCTCGTCGGATTTATTACCGGGTGGTTTTTGCTGCGCTATCGTGGCCTCACGCTGCTGATGCTCACGCTTGCAACCGCCATCCTGCTGCAAGAGACCTGCAATCTGCGATCGGATATTTCCGGCGGCTATGATGGCTTGCCTGGGCTGACCTTCAAACCGCTATTGGGCCTGTTCGAGTACGATCTCTACGGTCACACTTACTACCTCTATGCGCTCGCGGTGCTCGCCATTGTGTTCTATCTCGTACGGAGGATTGTCTATTCGCCGTTTGGTCAGGCGCTCACGGGCATTCGCGAAAACGTGCGGCGCATGCATGCGATCGGGTCTCCCGTTCATTGGCGGCTGGTGACCGTCTATACGATCGCCGCCGCAATCGCCGGCGTTGCAGGCGCGCTTTTCACCCAGACCAATGCCTATGTCACCTTGACGGTTTTCGACTTTGATAACTCCGCAAAGGTGATGGTGATGCTGATCCTCGGCGGGACCGGCCGGCTTTACGGCGCTTTCATTGGCGCGACCGTTTACATGGTGCTGGAGGATTACTTCTCGAAACTCAGTCCGACCTTCTGGCAATTCGGCATCGGCCTGATGCTGGTAGTGGCGGTGCTTTTTGCGCCGCGGGGGATTCTCGGCGTGTTCGAGAACCTCGGTAAATACTTTACCGAAAGGAAACGGACGTGACCGCTGCATTGCAGGTCGAAGGATTAAATCGCACTTTCGGCGCATTGCCCGTCACGCGCGATGTCAACCTGACGCTTGATCGCGGCGCGCGTCGTGCCCTGATTGGCCCTAACGGCGCCGGCAAGACAACGCTGGTCAACCTGATCACTGGGGCGCTCAAGCCGCATTCCGGTCGCGTCGTGCTCAATGGCGAGGACATCACAGCGCTAAGTCAGGCCTACCGCGCGCGGCGAGGCCTCGCGCGCACTTTTCAAATCAATCAGCTCTTCCGCGGTCTGACCGTGCTCGAAAACCTGTGCATGACCGTCGGGGAGCGTGACGGTCATTGCAACAATCTCTGGCGTTCGGCCGGAGCGAGACGCGAGGTGATCGATGAGGCGATCGGCCATCTCGACTCACTGCGGCTGACCGACGACGCGCTCAAGCTGGTGCGCGAATTGCCCTATGGGCAACAGCGCCTCGTGGAGATCGCCATTGCGCTCGCGCAAAAGCCTCGCGTCCTTCTGCTCGACGAACCGGCGGCAGGCGTTCCGTCGTCGGAAAGCCATCTGATCCTCGATGTGGTGGCCGCGCTCGATCCCGAAATCGCGGTGCTGATCATCGAGCATGACATGGACGTCGTGTTCCGCTTTGCCAGGGAAATCACGGTGCTGGTGCAAGGCGCGGTTTTCACGCAAGGCACGCCCGAAGAGATCATGAATAATGAGCAGGTGAGGGCGGTCTATCTCGGCGAGGAAAGCCACCGTGGAGCGCGCCGAGGGGGACACCATGGCTGAGCGGGCGCTCGAGCTCGACAAAGTTCGCGCGGGGTACGGCGAGACCGTTGTGCTCGAGGACATTCGCCTTTCGCTTGGCGCGAGCGAGACCGTGTCGGTCATCGGTCGCAACGGCGTCGGCAAGACTACGTTGCTGGCGACTATCATGGGTCACACCACGCTGCATGGCGGGCGCGTATCTCTTCACGGCAAGGATATCTCCAGCATCGCCACCTATCGTCGCGTCACTGAAGGCCTTGGCTATGTGCCGCAGGAGCGCGAAATTTTCCCGTCGCTGACGCTGCGCGAAAATCTTGACGTTGCCGCCCGCCCCGGCCCCTGGACGATGGCAACGGTGTTCGAGCTCTTTCCGCGGCTGGCCGAGCGCGTCGATAATCGGGGTAACCAGCTGTCGGGCGGCGAGCAGCAGATGCTCGCGATTGGCCGCGCGCTGATCAGTAATCCAACGGTGCTGCTGATGGACGAGCCCTCGGAAGGACTCGCGCCGGTGATCGTTGAAGAGCTTGCGCGAGCGGTGAAGCGTCTTACCCAGGCCAGCGGCCTCGCCACGATATTGGTCGAGCAGAACTCCCGCCTCGCGCTCGATATCGCTCCGCGAGCTGTGGTGATGGATCGCGGCCGCATCGTCTACGACGGTCCGAGCGAGACGCTGCGCAATGATCCAGCGAAGCTTGAGCAGTACATTGGCGTCGTAAAGGCTTAAAGGAACGACGAACCAATCCCGTTCATTCCCGCGCTCGCGGGAATCCAGAATTAGACAACGTTCTCGGTCCCCGATTTCGCGGGGACGAACGGATGAATGGTAACCTCGCCCGCATTTTATCGCCGCCAGCGAGGAACCCCGCTTGCGAGCAAGGAACTCTGGTCATAGTCTCGTGCGTGAATTAGCCACCCTATAATCCGCCGCTTGCGCGGGAATGAACGGACCAGCAGGAGACCGGATCTCATGAATATCAACGCTCAGCCGCCGAGTGGTCTTGCAATTCCGTTCGACCAGCACCGCCTCGACCGGCTGATGGAAGAGGCCGGAATCGACGTCGTGATCGCGACGTCGAAGCACAACGTGCAGTATCTGCTCGGCGGCCACCGCGCGGATTTCTTCGATTACATGGACGCGACCGGCGTGACCCGCTATCTGCCGGTTTTCGTTTATCCGAAGGGCGCGCCGGAGAAGGCCGCCTACATCGGCCACCGCCTGGAGAAATTCCAGCGTGAGGTGAAGCCGATGTGGACGCCGGAAACACAGACCAATACCTGGGGCTCCGTCGATGCCATGCAGAAGGCGGTCGAGCATATGCGCAAGATCGGCATTAAGCCGAAGCGTATTGCTGCCGAATTCGGCTTTCTGCCCTATGACGCATCGCAGGTGCTGCGCGCCGCTTTTCCAGAGGCTGAGTGGGTGGACGCCCTGTACGTGCTCGAGCGGCAGCGCGTGAAGAAATCGGCCGAAGAGCTGAAATTATTGAAATACGCCTCGGAAGCCGTGATCGATTCCATGAAGGCGGTGATTGCCGGCAGCAAGCCCGGCGTGACGAAGGCTGATGTGGTTGAGGCGCTGCGCCGCGAGGAAACGAACCGCGGGCTGACCTTCGAATACTGCCTGGTCACCTGTGGCACCGGCATGAACCGTGCGCCCTCCGATCAAAAGTGGGAGAAGGGCGACATCATGTCGATCGATTCCGGCGGAAACTATGAGGGCTATATCGGCGACGTCTGCCGCATGGCGATCCAGGGCGAACCGGACGCCGAGCTGGAAGATCTGCTTGGCGAGATCGAATCGATCCAGCGCGCCGCAATGAAGCCCATCCGCGCCGGCATCATTGGCGGCGAGATCTATGCCGCGGCCAAGCCCCTGGTGCAGAAATCCAAGCATCACAACCACATGGAATTTCTCGCTCACGGCATGGGTATGGTCAGCCACGAGGCGCCGCGCCTGACCGACCGCGGGCCTGTGCCTTATCCGGCGGAATATGCAGATCAGCCTCTTGAAGCGGGAATGGTCGTGTCGGTCGAGACGACGCTCATGCATCCATCACGAGGCTTCATCAAGCTCGAGGACACCGTGGTCGTCCACGATGCCGGCCATGAGGTCTACGGCGAAGGCGCGCGAGGCTGGAACAGGGCAGGCGTGCGGTAGCATTGCTGTCATGGCGGGGCTTGTCACCACAAGTCGGATTTATCCGACTTGTGGCTCGGTTATCAGCAGAAAGTCGGGCAGCCCAACTTTCTGCACGTTTGTTTGCGTCCACCCCAGCAGGTCGTGGATGCCCGGCACAGGGCCGTGCATGCCGGGTCAATTGCGCGCCTTGGCAGTTATCTCCGCCGCCAGCCTTTTCAGCTTCTCAGAAAGCCGAACGGGATAATCGTCGCTCTTTTCAAGCCGCCGGAGCGGCTCGGGCAGACGCGCGAGTTCACGCGCGGCATGCTCGCGAATTTGGGAGAGCGTCGGCGCAGGCGCAATGCGTTTCCCCGCGCGCATCACCGGCACAACCAGGAGATCGCCTTTTTGTGAGTCGTTCTCCAGCGAGAGAGTGTCCCCGGACATTCGCCCGTCGCCGCCGAAGCTGCGCCAGACCTGTTTGCGTCCGGGCCAGGTGACCTTGCCTTCGGACAACTTTCGTCTCGGTCTGCCGGCGTACTCCTGAAGCTTGTACGCGCAATCGAGCGATGGCGCGTCGATCGAGGCATCGAGGTTGACGCCGATACCATAGCCATCGATCGGAGCTCTGGTCCTCGTCATCGTTTGCAGCACGTCTTCGTTAATGCCGCCGCTTACGAGAATAATGACATCGTTCAGTCCGCCGGCATCGAGGATTGCGCGCACTTTTCTGGCCATTACGGCCAGGTCGCCACTGTCGATGCGCACGCCGCGGATCGTAATGCCATCGGCTTTCAGTTTCGGCGCGAGCTGGACGACTTTGCGCGCCCCCGCTTCCGTGTCGTAGGTATCGATAAGAAGAATGACGCCCTCCGGGCGCGCGCGCGCGAAATTCTCGAAAGCGCTCATCTCGTCGTCATGCACCTGCACAAAGGAGTGCGCCATGGTGCCGACAATCGGAATTCCGTAACGCTCGCCGGCAAGCACATTGGCGGCGCCGAAGAACCCGGCGATGTAGCTTGCGCGCGCCGAAAAGAGACCGGCCTCAGCGCCATGCGCCGTGCGTAGTCCAAAGTCCGACAGAATTTTTCCTGGCGCTGCGAGCACCATGCGCGCCGCCTTGGAGGCGATCATGGTCTGGAAATGCATAATGTTGATCAGTCGGGTCTCGACCAGTTGTGCTATCGGCAGCGGCGCGGTGATCCGGATGAGAGGTTCGTGCGGAAAGCATATTGTGCCTTCCGGGATGGCGTGGACGTCACCGGTGAAACGCAGCTCGGCGAGATAGTCGAGGAGATTGCTTCTAAAGCGACCGGTGCTTTTGAGCCAGTCAATCTCGTGCGCGGAAAAGCGCAGCGTCTCAAGATAGGCGAGAACGTCCTCGAGGCCGGCCGCAACCAGAAAACCGCGTCGCGCCGGCAGCCGCCGCACGAAGAATTCGAACACGGCCTCCTTGTCCTCGCCGCGATCCAGATAGGCCTGGATCATGTTGAGCTCGTAAAGGTCGGTCGTGAGGGGGCTAGTTAGCGTCATCTTAACTTTCAGTACCGAAACTCGGCATCGCAGTCGAAGGGAATACTGTCCTATAAAACAGGACTGGGGATCGCTGCAATTAGGCCACGATCCGGACAAATAGTATCGCTTGGTAGGCTGCCGATACATTGACCAGAAGAAGCGGAGCTAACCAAGTGCGTAAAGCGTCCCGGCTGCCGAGGCGTTTGCCCGAGGGCACCAAGTATGTCGTCGAGAGTGATGGACCACTCGTCCGGCGGTTCGTTGTTTTGCCGAACGGCAAAAAGATAATCCTGCCATCGAGGAAAGCCATATCCTGCGGCTGCGGCGAGCGGATCAGCATTGTCCCCGAGCAGGAAATCACCGGGGCCGAGTCAGTTAAGGTCGTCTCGGTTGCGAGGACGTCGCATCGCGACTGACATGCGCCTCCGGGACGGATTGCGATTTTAATCTTCTATCCTGTCGGGATCTTTCAGGCGACGAAGCCGTTCAGGGATTTTTTTCTCAGCTCGTTGAGCATTATCCGGTTTTCTTCCTTGTTCGCGCCTCGCCTGATCTTGTGATCCTGCATTGTCCGCGTCGAGCGGGCTTGGTCATGCAAGTCATCTGGGCGCTGATCCGGTCTGGTTAGCCCGTCTCCTTCCATTGTGCTTGGTTTGCCGCCTGTGCTGGTGGGTCGCTTTTGGCATCTTCAACCAGCCTTTCGATGGCGGCAGGCGATCGTGTTTTCCGTGTCCGGTGGTGGGCGAGCCGTCGACGGCGAGAGTGGGGCGCAGCTGCCCCTTGGCACTCCGGCGCAACGCCTCCATGAGGTTTATGACCTTTGCCGGTTCCCGATCATGCGCGACTTCGATCTTTTCGCCTCCGTCCTTTTTACGCAGCAGTTCTTTCAGCGCCCGCTCGTAGTGATCCTCGAATTTTTCCGGATTGAAATGGTCGGATTTGGTTTTGATGATATGCGCTGCAAGATCGAGCATGTCCTTGGTCACTCGCTCGCTCGGGATATCGTCGAAATATTTCCGTTCGTCGCGCACCTCGTAGGGATAGCGCAACGTCACGCCCAGGATCCCCTTGCCGCGCGCCTCCAGCGCAATCGTGTGTTCTCGCGTTGTGAATACGATCCGGCCGATTCCAACCATGCCTTCTTTTTCAATCCCATCGCGGATGACCGCGAAAGCCTGTGTGCCGGCATTTCCGTCGGGCACAATGTAGTAAGGGTTTGCCAGATAGAGTTCGTCGATGCTGAAAATGGATTGGCAGCCATGCACAAATTGCTGTCTTGAAATCACAAGGCAGGTCGATCGCGGTAAATTAATCGGCACGCCGACAATTCTGCCTCTGCATGCTAGGGCAGGAAGGGGCCGCGCCGAGGCAGGACACACAAGCCGGAGCACGGCCCGCTTTTTTTCGGATTTCCGCGACTCTTCCTTTCGTCTTGCTGTACTTTTTTCGGCCGCGAAAAAATTTTTACAGGTGATCGCGGCTCTCCGCGCCTGGCCACATCGAGCCGGCGGCGGCGACTGACAAAGTTGGAGCGTTCGCGGAGGTGAGGTTGGATTTTACCGGGTTTGATTGCGTGGATAACTGCAATTTCGACAAAATCCGGTCAAGCGATTGCGCGCTAATCGCTGCGGGTTAATTTGGGACTGGGGGAAGCCAGTGAACAGCGCGTTGCAGCTTCCACGGCGCTTGCCGGTGGGGACGAAGTACGTCGTCGAGAGTTGCGGTGAATTTGTTCGGCGGTTTGTGGAATTGCCCAACGGAGCCAGGATTCCGCTTAGAAATCGAAAAGCCCGCAGGGTGACTAGCAGCAAGCGTCGGCTGAATGAAGCCGCCTTGCTGGGGCCGCGTTGGCCGAGGCACCCAACGCGGCCCTTCCATCGTCATCAGTGACGGAAATCCACTTCCCAGGTGGGGACCGCGAACGGATCGTCGCGGGTCGTGCGTGCCATTGTGCCTACCGTGCGACAGCGGCATTAAGCATATTGGGCGAACGGTGCTCGGGTGCTGTTCAGATTGGCAGTCGTCTCATCTATACGGCCCGATTACTACTTCGTTGAGAACCCCTGACTCCGCGCTGCAGCGGCTCGCCCACTCCCGTTACGGCGCGGATTTTTTTCGCTACGCGCTGCCGTGCTGCTTGGGTCGCATCTCGACCACGTCTTAGAATAGCGACGGCAGCGTTCCACGAGAGTTGGCGATCTGTATCGCATAGTTGCCAATGGGGCACAGTTTCGTCGTGTTCCGGACAGAGGAACATCAGCAAAAAAGCTGTGAATTGCACGATTTTACCGCTTGAACTTTGTGGACTGTTGCTTTTCAGCACCACCCTGCGCCCAATCGACTTCGTCACTACGATTCTACCCCTTTACATCAGTACGC
>JBKPLN010000679.1:0-3343 GCA_046731635.1 Pseudomonadota bacterium
GCTTATTCCGGTCTACACCACATTCTTTTTGGCAGCGCTCGATCTGGGACTCCTCGGGCAATTATCCGGGCTGATCGCCTTTGCCGCGCTCGCCGTACTCGGGCAATACGCCATCTATCGCGCCCGGCGCTATCGCCTCACGCGCACGGTTTATCGCGGCCTGCGCTTTCATCAGAAAGGCTCGGCCTGGGCCTACGCTTTCCGCGCAGTCGCGTGGTGGATCGTGACTGTAGTGACTTTCGGCCTTGCTTATCCGTTCCAGCTGGCGAGCCTCGAACGCTACAAGATGAAAAATACGTTCTACGGCGATCTTGCCGGCCGCTTCGAGGCGTCGGGCTTCGTGCTGCTTCTGCGCGGGTTGCCGATGTGGCTGCTGTTTTTTGCGCCGCTCGCCCTCGCCGTCAGGGTTGTCGTTGGCCTGGACTGGCAAGCGCTGATTGACGCCGTCGCGCAGGGCGGCGATGACGTCATGGGCAAGATTGAAGGCGGCAATCCCGGCCTGGGCAGCGTCGTTGTCTTCGCCATGCTGATGGGAGGCATCAGCATCACGTTGGGTGCCCTGCTCTATCCGGCCTTCCAGACGCTGATTCTGCGCTGGTGGTCGTCAGGCCTCCGTTTTGGCGAGCTGAAAGTGCACTCGCGCTTGCTCATGCGCCATGTCTACGGTGCCTACGCGCGGTTCGTCGGCTATGCGGGCCTTTTCGGAGTTGCGATGGCAATTGCGGGAACGGCGGCCCTGCTGCTGACGGATGCCCTCGCGGGCTCGGACGCCTCGGGTCAGATCGCAACAACCCTTGTCCTGCTGGTTGGCTATGTGATCGCTGCGCTCGGCATCTCAACCATCTATCGCGCTACGGTGCTCTTCTCGCTTTGGCAGCTGGGCATGGAATCGCTTCAATTGTCGGGCCTTTCGGCGCTCGAAAAGGTCAAGGCCAGCGGCCGGCCCAGTTCGGCTTTCGGCGAGGGTCTCGCCGATGCCCTGAATGTGGGCAGCTATTGATTCAGGACGGGCCGAAGGACTGCACCCAATGACTTCCGGCACCGGAATCTACTTCGATGGCCTCACGAGCGTTCGGCGCGAGGCCGTCGTGGAGCTCACGCCCGCGGCTCTGAAGATTTCCGACCCCGACGGACATCTGTGGGGCGAATGGCCTTATAACGAGATCGAGGAACTCGCCTCGCCCGACAGCATGCTGCGCCTGGGCCGTCGGGGCAGCCCGACATTGGAACGTCTGGAAATCCGAGATACCGTTTTCGCCAAGGAAATTGATACTCTTGCAATTCATGTCGACCGCACCGGCTTGCTGCAACGCCGGCAGCGGATGCGCGTCATCGGCTGGACCTTCGCGGCAACTGCGTCGCTCGTGCTGGTCGCCTGGTTTGGCCTGCCGGCGATTGCTGCACGCGTGGCGCCGCTGCTGCCCCCATCAGTCGAGCGCAAGCTGGGGGATGCGGTGGACATCCAGGTACGCGGCATGCTCGACGGCGGCAAGGGCAGTGCCCCGTTCGAGTGCGGCCCTGGGGAAACGGCGGGACGCGCGGCACTCGACAAATTGATGCGTCGGCTCGAAGCCGCGGCGGCGATGCCGATTCAGCTGCGCACCAGCGTTGCACGGCGGGACGAGGCTAATGCGATAGCGCTGCCAGGCGGACGCATCTATGTCTTTCGCGGACTGATCGACAAGGCTGACAATCCCGATCAAATTGCCGGTGTGATTGCGCATGAAATCGGCCATGTCGCGAATCGGGACGGCACCAAGGCCATGCTGGAAGGCGCAGGCCTGTCGTTTTTGTTTGGCATGCTGCTCGGCGATTTCGTCGGCGGCGGCGCTGTTGTGTTGGCGGCAAGGAACGTGCTGCAATCGTCCTATTCCCGCGAGGCTGAGGCGGCGGCGGACACCTATGGCACAGAACTCATGAACAGGGCCGGCGGCGACGGTCGGGCGCTCGCGGTCATCCTGGAAAAGACAGGGGGCGCTACCGAGCCGGGCATGACGATTCTGATGGACCACCCTGAAACCAAGGCGCGCATTGCTTCCATCAACCGACTGGCCGCGGCGCGGCCATCGGTGCCCTTCCTGGAACCGAGCGAATGGGCGGCGCTCAAGCAAATCTGCGCGGGATCATGAATATGGGGCGACGCTCGCTTCACGATCTACCGATGTCGAAGGTGGCGATCTGGTCAGCCCGGATCGGCTGGTTCGCTCTCGCCGTCGCCGTGCTTTCGATCATCATCGTGCGTTCCGGTTTGCTGGAAATCGTCCCGGCGCTTGCAACCTTTGCCGCGGCTTTGGTTTTCGCCGCTCTTGCCATACTGCTCGCTTTTGCGGGCTTCGTTGTTATCTGGCGACAGGGACTTGGGGGGCTCGGGCGCGCCCTCCTCGGTCTGTTACTCGGACTCTTGTTGCTTGCCTACCCGACCTTCCTCGGCATCCGCGCAATGAGGCTGCCGGAGATTGCGGATGTCACAACCGACACCAGCAATCCTCCACGCTTCGACGTCCTTGCGCGGCTGCGGCCTCGCGGACGCAGCGACTATCCTGGTCCTTCGGCAGCTGCACTCCAGCGTGCCGCTTACCCTGATGTTGCGCCGCTTGAGCTGGACGTGCCGACCAAGACCGCTTACGACGCAGCGCTCGCCCTTATCACCAAGCGCAAATGGAACGTCGTCGATTCGCGATCACCGTCACTGGCGCGCCGCGATGGCGTTATTGAAGCAGTCGCGCGCACGCCGATCATGGGATTTCGTGACGACGTCGTGATCAGGATAACCCCGCTCGGCCAGGGCACGCGTATCGACATGAGATCGGCCTCGCGCTTCGGCAATCACGATCTCGGGGCCAATGCTTCGCGCGTCCGAAGCCTGCTTGAAGACCTCGATGACGTCATCAGTTCGGCGCCTGAACCGCGCGCGTTGCCCGAGAAGAAAGCGCTGCCCGGCAAGAAAGGCCAACAACCCGACAAGCGTCAGCCGGCCAAGCGGTAAACGCTGTCGATCGCTGGCTGACCATCGGTTTCGACGAGGCCGCGCGCGACCAGGTCTTCGAGATGCGCAAGAACCGAAAGACCGGCCGCTCCGGTCAGGCGCGGATCGATCCCGATGTAGATTGCGCGCACGATGGTTGGAATGTCAGTCGCCCCCTTCGACAGGCGATGCAGGATCGAAGCTTCACGCGCCTTGCGGTGCAGGATGTAATAATTGACGAACCGCGGCGCGTCTGAAATGGCCGGACCGTGGCCGGGAAAATAAATGGCTTCTGTACGCCGCGCGAGCTTGGCCAACGAATCCATGTAGTCGCTCATCGCTCCATCGGGCGGGGCCACAATTGAGGTTGCCCAGGCC
>JBKPLN010000680.1:0-1922 GCA_046731635.1 Pseudomonadota bacterium
GTTCGCGCGTGCATTCTTAGTTGACGCTCCGAAGCGCGCTCTAGCAGTACACGGCTCTTATCCTGGCTTCGCTCCGTAAAACTGGCACCAGCCGTCAGGACTGATGGGGTCGACCACGAGTTTGCGCGCGGCCGGCGTCACAAACTGAATGCGGGTCGAGCATTTCTGGTCGTCTTTTGGGGTCTCCTGATATTTGGCTACTTCGTGAGTTAGTTTGGTTTGAGCCAAGGCAGTACGAGCGGCTGGCGCGCTTAGGACGAATCCTCCCGCAGCAACCAATACGCTATTCAATAGAATTGCGCGGCGAGAGGCGCTCCCAGCGGATCCGGGTGTTGACTTCGATTATCGGTTCAGCGAAGCCGCCGCAGCGCTGAACGCGGCCGGAGTTCTCGCGCTTCCGTATATTGTGTCGGCTTCGACGCCAACCCCAAGGAGGAAAGTTTGAGCTTGCGGTGGGAGCTAAAAATCGGAAACTGGTCTTCGTGAGCAATCTAGGCTCAACTTGAAACCCCAAGGGAGGTAACTCGGCGCGGGTTTCCGCTGCGCGCCAATACCCAGCGGCACGGGCACCGCGCCACCGTCGCCTTCCTCGGCCGCCGGAAATGACCCTGCGGCCCGCAGCGTTCAGGCGCTGTCTGGCCAACCTCGTTTCCAGCGCGGCGCGGTTTGCATCGACCGTCGCGATCACCGGCCATCGCGACCACCGCTGGCTTACCGTAACGGTGGACGATGACGGACCGGCATTCTGCCGTCGACCACGAGGAGGTGTTCAAGCGATTCCTGCTTGACGACGCGCGCAATCAAGACCAAGGCGGCAGCGGCTGGCTTGGCGATCGCGCGCCACATTGCGCGCTCGCATGGCGGCGACATCAACGCTTGGCGATTTGCCGCAAGGCGGATTACCGGCGGCCGTGCGCGTGCCGGTCTGAGCAAGTTTTTTTATCTTCGCTGCAAATCCGCGCGGGCGAGGATGTCCGACAGGCTTTCTTCGCTATCCGCGTCCGGGTCCAGCGGCTTACTGGTGGTTCCACGGGCGCGCCGCCAGCGGCTGACGCGTTCGCCGAGCGCAGTCAGGCGGTTGAGGGCGACGTCGGCGAGCTCGCGGTTCTGCTTGAGATAGGCGCGGCCGTCGTCGGTGATCGTGTAAAGCCTCGGGGGCTCGGTGGACGCGGTCACATAGCCCGCTTCCGCAAGATTGGTCAGCGTCGGATAGACGATGCTGGGAGCTGGCGAGTGCCAGTCGGCCGTCTTCTCCTCGATCAGCTTGATGATCTCGTAGCCGTGACGGGGCCCGTCAGCGATGAGCGCGAGCGCAACCAGACGTAGGTCGCCTTGGGCCAGACCTTTGCTGCCTTGGACCAGCTTTTCGTTGCCTTCGGCCGGCATTTTTTCTCGGTCAAGATATATCTTTTCTAGCTCATTTTACGCTCATATTACGATGTAGCGCAAGAAACATGTCTCCGGGGTTACGCCGTTCACCGCCTGTTACGGCGGGGAATTCGTCATCGCGCTGCCCAACACGACCTTGCGCTCGGCGATCACCGTCGCCGACCACATGGCCAAGGAATTGATGAAACGATCGAGCGGCGAGCGGCTCGGCCGCGTGACGATTTCCATCGGCGTTGCGCTGTTGCGTACCGACGACACCTCGCAGTCGCTGATCGAGCGCGCCGACAACCGCCTCTACGCAGCCCAGCGCCAGTGGCGTGATCGCGTCATTTGCGAGACTGACCCCGAGGCCGAACTGCGCCAATCCTGAAGCCGCACCGCCTGCCCGGGTGCGTAGCCATCATTGTGAGATTCCGCTACGACGCTTCGCTGGCCGGCTCGAGCTGGACCGATTCGCCGCAGCCGCACGCCGCGGTCTGGTTCGGATTGTTGAAGATGAACTGCGCGGACAGTTTTTCTACCTTGTAGTCCAT
>JBKPLN010000681.1:0-2321 GCA_046731635.1 Pseudomonadota bacterium
ACGACTTCTCGTTACGTTGCCTTTCCCGCTGGCAAAGGCCCAGGCAACGGTGTTGCAATATCTCCCCAAGCCGCCGCTCACACCTGATCAGGTGGAATCGTTGCGCAACGATAATGTCGTGTCGCAGGCCGCAAAGGACGAGGGGCGAACGCTGCAGGGCCTTGGAATGGAACCTGAGCCAATAAAGGCAATTGTGCCGTCCTACCTTTGGCGATTTCGTAAGACGGGACAGTTCAGGAAACACACCGCCTAGCTTCATACAATGTACATTGCCGCGAGTCCGCCGGCGCCGAGCAAGATGCGCCACCAGGCGAACAACGCAAAGCTGTGACGCTGCACGTAGCCCAAAAACGTTTTCACGACGATCCACCCGAAGATGAACGAGAACGCGAATCCGACCGCCGTCACTGCAATATTCCCGCCAAGGGCGAGCTCTCCCCGGCTCTTGTAGATTTCGTATGCGAATGCCCCGACCATTGTCGGCATCGCCAGCCAGAAAGAGAACTCCGCCGCAGAACGACGATCGGCGCCAAAAAGCATCGCACCGACAATGGTGGCGCCGGCACGCGACACGCCCGGCACCATCGAAATGCACTGAATAATTCCGATGCCCAAATACATCGGCAGCGGAAATCCGGTCGCCTCGTGATAGCGCGCCTTGAGGTTCATCCGGTCAACCCAAAGCAGGACGAAGCCGCCGACGATGAGCGAGATGCAAACAATGCGGATGTCGAACAAGTAGGATTTGATGACCTGATACGCGAGCGCGCCGACGACCGCGGCAGGCAGGAAAGCCAGCAGCACTCCGATGACAAAGCGCGCCGCTGGCCACTGGGTGAACATTTCCTTCGTCAGCGCCCAGATCCTGCCGAAATAGATCGTCAGCAGCGCGAGAATGGCGCCGAGCTGAATAAGGATCGCAAACGATTTGCCAAAATCATCGTCCCCCCATCCGAACACATGCTCCATCAGCAGCAAGTGCCCTGTCGATGAAACCGGCAGATATTCCGTCAGTCCCTCGACGATGCCGAGAACGGCCGCTTTGATCAGATCGATATTTGCCGCTGCCGGGCCAAGCATGGCCGCCCTGATAGAGTCCATGAAATGCTCCGGAGAATTTGCGCCCCTGACGCGATGCTGCAGGCCAGCGCTTTTGACCTAAAGGCACTGGCGAAGCAACGAAAAAAGACGGTAATTCGTGACGGTTTGCACCTCAGTGACAGCTTTCTATAGTGCAGATGCTGATTCTCTCCGTGAGCGCGCGCGCCGCAACTTTGCACGTGATGTTGACACTCTTTCATCAGCCGCTTTGCCCGCATTCACGCTATGTGAGGCTCATCCTGGGTGAGTACGGGATCGCTGCCCGGCTGGTGGAAGAGCGCTTCTGGGAACGGCGGGAAGAATTCCTGCTGCTCAATCCCGCCGCAGAGTTGCCTGTGCTGGTAACCGATGGAGAGCCGCCTATACCGGGGGCGGCTATCGTTGCCGAGTACATCGAGGAAACCGGTCTTGGAGGAAACGGCGCGGATCGGCTGCTGCCATCGCAAACCGGCCCGCGGGTCGAGGTGCGCCGCCTGGCCAACTGGTTCAACAATAAATTCCATGCGGAGGTCAGCGGCCCGCTGGTTAACGAAAGGGCATTCAAGCGCCATATGACCGAGAAGCAGGGTGGCGGTCCGCCCAGCACCGAAGCGCTGCGCGCCGCCCGCCAGAATATCCGCTATCATCTGGCGTATATCGGCTGGCTCGTGCGCACGCGTGATTGGCTCGCTGGAGACAGGCTGAGCCTGGCCGATCTTGCCGCAGCTGCGCATTTATCGGCCGCCGATTATTTGGGCGAAGTACCGTGGAACGAAGACGAAGCGACAAAAAACTGGTACGCGCGGATAAAGTCGCGCCCGTCATTCCGGGCAATCCTGGCCGACACGCAGGCCGGGCTTCCGCCCTCGAAAACCTACGCCGACCTCGACTTCTGAAAGAGCCTGCTGCGATCAAAGCCGAGCTGGCGGAGAAAGCGCGCTTGTACGGATTCGATGCGTTTGGCGTTGCCCGACCCGACGCCGTTCCTGAATTGAAATCGCGGCTTGAAAGCTTCCTGGCCGACGGCGCGCATGGCGACATGATCTGGCTGGCATCGACTGCCAATCGCCGCGCTTCGCCTCTGGTCATGTGGCCGGAGGCACGCTCCATCATCATGCTTGGAATGAACTACGGACCTTACGACGATCCGCTCGCCATCCTGAAAATGCGCACGCGCGGCGCGATCTCGGTCTATGCCAAGGGAGATGACTATCACGATGTCATCAAGGCACGCCTCAAAG
>JBKPLN010000682.1:0-8127 GCA_046731635.1 Pseudomonadota bacterium
GCTCGCGCCTTCTCGCATTGCGTTCGAAGAATAGAGCCTGGCTCAACACCGCTGACACGGTCGACGGCTGAAATGGCTTGGCAATCAGGAAGGCCGGCTCCGGCCGCTCGCCGGTGAGGAAACGCTCGGGATATGCGGTGATGAAAATCACCGGCACCTCGAACGAGCGCAACATCTCGTTCACGGCATCAAGACCCGAACTGCCGTCCGCGAGCTGAATGTCAGCAAGAATAATTCCGGGCCGCTTGGCCTTGGCAAGCGCCACGGCTTCAGCATGCGTCCGCGCGACGCCGAGCACGCGATGACCAAGACCTTCCACCAGCCCCTCTAGATCGAGCGCGATGAACGTCTCATCCTCGATGATGAGCACGTCGGTTGCGATCTCCGCCGCGAGCTCGCGGCCGGATTCCTCGACCAATTCGCGCAGCGTGGGAGCGTCGACATCTAGGACCTTGGCGGCATCGTCTTCGGACAATCCTTCCAGCGCGACGAGCAAGAAAGCTTGGCGCGGTTTGGGAGGAATTTGGGCGAGATGACGCTCAACCGGCTGCGTTGGATTGGGCCCTGCCGACCTGTCGTTGAGCGATACCGAATTCCAAATCTTTGTGAACAGTCGATAGAGCGCTATCCGCGTGGACAGACCGGCTTCCAGCACCTTCGGGTCCTGGACCAGGGCTTCCAGCGTGGCGGCCACATACGCATCTCCGGAAGCCTGGCTGCCCGAGAGCGCACGGGCATACCGGCGAAGATAGGGCAGATGTTGGGCAACTGCTTGTGACGTCGACAAGAATCCCTCCCGAATCATACGCGCTGCGACCGACTTGGGGTCTGCGCCCCCATCAGCCTGTAGCGCGCCAACGCAAGCGCCGCAAAAAAGTTCCGTTAACGGAGGAACCATCGGCGCAGTCAAGGGTTTTGCACAGAACCAAGGGGGACACCGGCGCCCGCCCGGGGCCTCGGCAGTTGGGGTGAACAATGAACGAACGAAAGCCCGTGGGACAGCAGAATCCGATGGAAGCGACGGCGACGCGTAGCAAAAAAGTCAATGCGAAACCCGCGAAGCTGGGTCGAGACGTGCAGGCGCGTCTAGGTCAGCAGTTGCGCGCAATGTATGACGAGGTCGTGAACCAGGGAATTCCTGAGCGGTTCAGCGATCTGATCAATCGCCTCGATTCTAGCGGAAAAAAGGACTCGCAATAATGCCCATGGACGAGTCGGTCCGCAAAGCCGTTCTTGCAGCGGTGCCAAGCCTCCGCGCATTCGCGATCTCGTTGTGCGGCAACGTGGATCGCGCGGATGATTTAGTGCAGGAAACGTTGCTGCGAGCGTTGGCGAACATCGAGTCCTTCCAGCCTGGCACGAACATGTCGGCGTGGTTGTTTACGATCCTGCGCAATCATTTCCGTTCGGAATACCGCAAGCGCCGTCGCGAGGTTGAAGACAGTGAAGGCCATCACGCCGAGTCGCTGAAGTCTCAACCCGATCAGTACGGCCATGTCGAATTCAGGGAATTCCGCGAAGCGCTGGCGCAATTGCCTTCCGACCAGCGCGAGGCGCTGATCCTGGTAGGCGCTTCTGGCTTCTCGTACGAAGAAGCGGCAGGGATCTGCGGATGCGCCGTCGGCACCATCAAATCGCGCGTCAACCGGGCCCGCACGCGACTGGCCGAATTGCTGCATGTCAACAGCGCCGAGGATTTCGGGCCGGATGAAACAACGCGCGCCGTGCTGGCAAGCGGCGGAGAATAGCCCCGCGGGTTCGCCACGCAGTCCTGTTTGTTGAGTACCAAGTAAAGTGCGAAATAAAAGCCCCATGCGAGCGACCCTCGCATGGGGCTTTTACGCTGACCAGAGGAAGCCGGCCTACGGAAGCATCGGCCGTCCTCCGCGTATCAACCCGGCGATTACCGAGATCGCGAACAGCACAATCGCCACGAAGAACACGATCTTGGCCGCTTCGATAGCGACGCCGGCGATCATGCCGAAGCCAAGCAGCGCTGCGATCAGCGCAATAATTAGAAAAATGACCGCCCAACCCAACATGAGACTCTCCTCACCTCGATTGCGGCATGAAGCCGCGTGCTGGGCAACGTCATCTGTTCTGATTTGGTTCCATTTGCCAAACATTTGCGATCAAGCCGACACACATCCATTTCCAATCCTGGGAGACTTCCATTCCGCGAATGCGGGGACACGAACGCGAGCAAGTGAAGCGCAGTCATAAAATCCGTTAATTCGGCGCAAGCGGGAATCCAGAGCCCACTCAAATCAGCGAAAGAATCTCCCTCCCACTTTCGCGGGGACGAACGAATGCGTCTCCCTAGAGTCAGCCATTCCTCGCGCTGCGGAACCGGTTCAATGTCGCGCAAGTTCATCTCGCAAAGTTCAGTGAGGGACAGCGCTGCACCCATCGGACAAACGGTCTGGCGCGCGGGAGCGGGAGGTGCGACGATCTAAATCATGCCAAGGCGCAACAAACCGGGACTGAAAACCTATCGCGCCAAACGTCGTTTTGACGTGACCGGCGAGCCGAAGGGCAAGGTGTGGCACAGGCGCGGCAGCGCCTACGTCATCCAGAAACACGCTGCCCGGCGGTTGCATTATGACCTACGCCTTGAGCTTGACGGCGTAATGAAGAGCTGGGCGGTAACGCGCGGCCCGAGCCTGGTGCCGGGCGAGAAGCGCCTTGCCGTTCAGGTGGAAGACCACCCCATCGAGTACAACAAGTTCGAAGGCACGATCCCGGAAGGCGAGTATGGCGGCGGCACGGTAATGATCTGGGACCGCGGCCGCTGGCGCTCGCAAGACGATCCGCACAAGGGCCTGGCGAAGGGGCATCTGGCGTTCACGCTCGAGGGAAAGAAGCTGCACGGCGGATGGCATTTGGTGCGCATGCACCGCCGGCCAGGCGAGAAGCGCGACAATTGGCTTTTGATCAAACAACACGACGACGCGGAGCGTTCGGCCGACGACAGGGACATTCTCGAGGAGGAGCCCCGGTCGGTCGTAAGCGGCCGCACGATAGAGGAGATCGCAAGCCGTTCGAAGAAAGTATGGCACAGCAATCGAGCGAAACCGGAAACCAAAAAAATCCGCACGACGAAGTCGGCCGCACGCCGTCGGACACGCGCCGCCGCGATCCGCCCGGCCGGAAAAAAAACGGAACCGGCGAGTGACGATCCTCTTGAGGGGCCAAAAGAATCCCTGCCCGCTTTCGTGCCGCCCTGTCTCGCCACCCTGAGCGACAAACCGCCCGACAGCGAAACCTGGATTCACGAGATCAAGTTCGACGGCTATCGTGTTCAGGCCCGCCTCGATCGCGGCAAGGTGAAGCTTCTCACCCGAAAGGGCCTCGACTGGACGACAAAATTTCCAACCATCGCCACCGCGGTCGCGAAGTTGCCGGCAACGACTGCGCTCATTGATGGGGAAGTGGTGTCGGAAGGCGACGACGGCCTGTCGAGCTTTTCCCTCCTGCAACAGGATCTCAAGGCCGGGCGTCATGACCGCATGGTTTTTTATGTCTTCGATCTTCTGCACCTTAACGGCACGAACTTGCGGCAGTCGCCGCTCGTCGCACGAAAGAACGCGTTGGCATCCTTGCTCAGACAACAGCCGACGCGAGGGCCATTGCGCCTGAGCGAGTCGCTGAGCGGACCAGGAACGAGCCTGCTCCAGCATGCCTGCAAGATGGGACTTGAGGGAATTGTGTCGAAACTTGCCGACGCGCCTTACGCCACCGGCCGTGGTCATGACTGGGTCAAGACCAAATGCTCGGACCGGCAGGAATTCGTCGTGGCGGGCTTCATGCCATCGACAGCGGACGCGCGCGCCGTAGGCGCACTGGTCGTCGGATTTTATGACGGCGGCAAGCTGAAATATGCCGGACGCACCGGCACGGGCTTCACGCATCAGATGGCGCGCTCGCTTTTTCGAAAGCTCAAGCCTCTTGCGATCCGCGAGACGCCGTTCGACACGATCCCGGCCGAGGAGCGTGGCGCCCGAAAACCGACTTGGGTCGAGCCGAAGATGGTTGTGGAGGTCGATTTCCGCGGCTGGACGCATGGCAATCGCATTCGCCAGTCGTCGTTCCAGGGCGTGCGCGAGGACAAGGCACCGAAGGAGGTCGTGCGCGAGAAGGCCGTGGCTGCGGCAACCCAGACCGCAAGCGTAAAACGCAGTGCACCGGTCAAGAAAAAAAACGACGTCACCGTTGCCGGCGTTCACCTGACGCATCCGGACCGCGTCTACTGGGAAGATGTCGGCGTCACCAAGCAGGATCTCGCCAACTTTTATGTGCAGATCTGGAAATGGATGCGGCCGCACGTTGTCGCCAGGCCGATCGCTCTTGTGCGCTGCCCGGAAGGTGCGTCAGGACAATGTTTTTTCCAGAAGCACGCGCGCGCCGGCATCCCCACCGAGCATCTTCACATGGTGCCGGAGAAAGGGGATGAGATAATTTCCGTGGACGACATCAATGGTGTCGTCGCGCTGGTCCAGGGCGGCGTGCTCGAAATCCATACGCGAGGGACCACCATTGACAAGCGCGAGCATGCCGACCGGTTAGTCTTCGACCTCGATCCGGGTCCCGGTGTCGGCTGGAAAGACCTGGTAGCTGCAGCCCGCGACGTCCGCGACAGGCTGGAAGGCATCAAGCTCAAGTGCTTTCTCAAGACTTCCGGCGGCAAAGGCCTTCACGTGGTCCTGCCGATCAAGCCTGCCCCCTGGGAGCAAGCGAAGGCTTTCTGCAAAGCCGTCGCGGAAGCCATGGAGGCCGACGAACCGGATCGCTACGTATCGACGGCGACAAAGGCTAAGCGTAACCGGAAAATCTTCGTCGACTATTTGCGCAACAGCCGGGAGGCAACCGCAATTGCCCCCTACTCCACCCGCGCAAGGCCAGGCGCGCCGGTCTCGGTGCCGGTCAACTGGTCCGAATTGGGAAGTTTAAAGAGCGCCGATCAGTATACCGTCACAAACCTGCTCCAGCGCCTGTCGCGTATGCGCAAGGATCCATGGGCGGCGATTGGACGCATCAAGCAGCCGCTACCAAAGTTAAAATAGCAAATTTTCAGCAGTGAGAACGATGGAACGCGGGAACCTGTCGTGCGTTTCCGCTCAAGATGAGCTGTTACCACTGGCCGACTTGTCGTTTGGGCCGAGTATCATGAAGAACAAGGCGAAGTCCTCCGCCGAAGCTGCACAATCCGCCCCGACTCTGAGCCAGCAATTCTCGCAGTTCGCTCATACGATCTCTGTGTGGACCGGCAATCCCTGGGCGTTCCTCCTGGCGGTCGCGGCGGTGATCGTTTGGGTCGTGACGGGCCCCATCTTCAACTTCAGCGATACCTGGCAACTCGTTATCAATACCGGAACGACCATCGTCACGTTCCTGATGGTGTTCCTCATCCAGAACACGCAAAACCGCGACACCCTTGCGATCCAGCTCAAGCTGTCCGAGCTCGTGCTGGCGATGAAAGGCGCCGAGAACAAGTTTGCCGCCATCGAAGATCTCAGCGACGAAGAGCTTCAGGAGCTGCACGAGGAGTGCCGCGCGCGGACGGAAACGACGCTGCGCCACATCGAGGGCCGCAAGTCTCATTCCGCCCAGAATAATCGTCGGCCGCGGGCAGCTGCGAATTCCGCTAAAACACCGACGCGAAAGGCTTCGTAACAAACCGTCGCTGCGCGAATTGTGCGCGACAGAAGTGAACTGCACTAAGTCGCTTTGAGGCCAAGACAAATGATGTTTGGAAGATGGACGAGCGTCGGATTGATAATCGCAAGCTGTGCCGGGTCCGGGGAAGCTGCTGCCGAAAGCGCGCGCAAGCTTTCGGGAATCGCATCTTTCTACGGCACCAATTATTCGGGGCGGACAGCACGCGGCGAACGCTATGATCCGAAAAAATTTACCACCGCCCATCGCACGATGCCGTTCGGCACTCGCCTGCGCGTGATCGACGCGAGATCGCAGCGCAGCGTCGTCGTGGTGGTCAATGATCGAGGCCCATTCATCAAAGGGCGCGTGCTCGATCTTTCATTGGCCGCCGCGCAGGAGTTGGGCATGATCGGTCGCGGCCTGCTCAAGGTGACCGCTGTCATTGAGTAGTTTCTCCGCGTCCCGGCCTATTAGCCTGGTTGTGATACATTCACCATCAGCCCGTGCTTGACTCGGGCTATAATTACCCTGCCGTTCCGAGCCCGCCGATTTCCACCGGATAATCAAGGACAAGCACATGCCCGCCAAGCGCCCGGCGCCACGCCTCGCACTGATCGACGAACCGAGCATGAACGATGTACAACGCACGCTGCTGGAAGCGATCCGGTTGGGCCCGCGAGGAGCATCCGTTACGCCACGTGGTCCCTTCGCGGTCTGGATGCATGCACCGGATTTCGGGCATTTGGCACAGGCGCTCGGGGGTCATTGCCGCTACAAGACCTTGCTGTCGCCGCGGCTATCGGAGTTCGCGATTCTTTGCACCGCGCGTCTCTGGCGCGCCCAGTACGAGTGGTATGCCCATGCGCCGATCGCCGAAAAAGCCGGCGTGACGTTGAGAACGATTGAAGAGTTGCGCCTGGGCCGCCCGCCCAAATCGGCGCCCAAGGACGAGCGCGCGATCTACGAGTTCATCCAGGAACTCTACAAGACAAGACGCGTGAGCGATCGCACCTATAAGCGCGTGCACGCGCTTCTGGGCGACCAGGCGACAGTCGAACTAGTCGGCGTACTTGGCTATTACGCGCTGATTTCGATGACGCTAAACGTATTCCGGATGATGCCGCCGGAAACCGAAAAACTGGCGTTCGCGGAAACAAAATAGACGTCGTTAGCAAACGTCCCGGCGGATTGGCGCCGGGACTTTATCAAAGCCCAAGTGGCTTTGGATCAGGAGCAGCTTCGCCGAGTCTTGATGATCACGTTGCCGTTCGGCAGTCGGGTGCGCACTTTCACGACGCGGCAATCGGCGCGATGCTTGTACCAGCCATAGTGATGGCCCCGGTCCACGTGCCTGTGAGCCACGGCATCCCGATCCGGCACAACAACTTGCGCCGACGCCGGAATGGCGCCTGCGAGCATTGTCGCCACGGCCGCAGTTACAACGACGATTCTCATTTCCAGCCTCCTCCTTCATTTCCCCCGGACCGGGAAACGCCGGAACCTGCGAAATGTTTCCCGTCAGACGGCGGTAAACCACAGGCAAGCATGCGATCAGTGTCCGTGTGCCTTGCTCGAACTCCCATCCTGGGCACCGATGCCTTTCACCGAGAAGTCGACGGCCACATCGCCGGCTCTTTCGAAACGCAGCGTTGCCTTGACGTGCTGGCCTTCTTGGAGGGGTTGCTTCAGTCCGACGAACATCACGTGATAACCGCCAGGCTTGAGCTCCACCGTCTCACCCGGCTTGATGTCAAGGCCGCGGACGGGCCGCATCTTCATGACGCCGCCTTCCATGCTCATCTCGTGGATTTCGAGACGGCTGGACACGTCCGACGTGCCGCCCACAAGTCGGTCGCCGGCATTGCCGATGTTGGCGATCGTCATGTAACCGCCGCCGACCGACGCGCCCTTTGGCGTCGCGCGTATCCAGGGGGCGGAAATTTTCAGGCTGCCCGCGGTGATATCTTGAGCCTGTACCGGCCCTGCCATGAAAACGGCAAGCGCGGCGATGAAAGCAAAACGAGTCATGATGAGCTCCGATGAGGGCCGCATGTGGACTTGCCCAGTGCGGCGGGTGTGCGTTGATTGCGATGGAAGGTCAGCCGATCAGGCCGGCGGCGCACGTGCAATCTGCGGGCCCCGGGAAGCCGCAGTTGTAGGCGCCGCGATTGGCAAAGTCTGCAGACAAGAGGCCACTTGCAGCTCAAGTGCAATGACTGCCGGAACTCCGTTGATGGAATGCGATGGACAGCAAATCCCGCACCCGATGGCGCACGCGTCCCCCGTACCCCCACTTCCCGGGTCTTGAACGTCGTTTGTCGTTGTGGCGCTGCAAATGGAATTGCTGAATGAAGCACTCGCCGATACCGATAGCGGCATCAAAGCCGCATGCGGGGCGAGCATGCAGGCGACCCAAATCGCGCAAGCCTGTCGCCACGTGAAATGGCGGTTCATCGCCGCAGTCTATGC
>JBKPLN010000683.1:0-3187 GCA_046731635.1 Pseudomonadota bacterium
CCTTGCACCGTGGCGGCGCGCGTATTGTTGTAGCGGACAAGGCCCTGCGGCCCGAGAACAACGCGCACTTCGACAAGACTGCGCAACGGAACCATCTTCCCTTCCGCGCTGCGAACATTGATCCGGTAGATGTCATCGACCGAGGCCCGATCTTCGGCCTCCGCCTGCACCTGCACCTGCCATGTCCGGCCGAACAGGTTCATGTCGTTGACGTAGAAGCCGCCGAGCGAGGTCTGCAATGCCTGAAATATTGAACTGATCTCGACGCCAAGAATCCGCGCCTTGTCGCGGTCGATATCGAGGAAGATCGATGGGTTCGCCGCAGAGTACGTCGAAAACACCCGGGACAATTGCGGATTTTGGTTCGCCGCGATCACGACACCGCGCGTAACCTGCGCCAGGTTCTGCGGCGGGCCGCCCTGCACGTCCTGAATCACGAATGAAAAGCCGCCGCCCGTGCCAAGCCCGATGATCGGTGGCGGCTGCAGGGGGACAGCTGTTGCACCGCGCAGCTGACGGAGCTGGCCGGCGAGTCGCCCGATAATCGCGTCGGCGCTTTGCTCGGAGCCTTTCCGTTCGTCAAATCCCTTGAGAGTGGCGATGAGGAAGCCGGCATTTGCCTGCGAAAAATTGTCGATAAAATTGAGGCCGATAATCGAACTTACATCCGCTATCGCGGATTCCTTCTGCAGGATCGTCTCGACCTGATGGACTACGTCGGACGTGCGTCCGATCGATGCGCCGTCCGGCAACTGCACAACAACAAAGAATGCGCCCTGATCGTCGGAAGGAAGGAAGCCGGTCGGCGTCACTCTTGAGAGCAAACCGACGCCGCCGAAGGCCGCCCCGACCGCGATGATGCCGATGATCGAGATCCGCACCAGCCGCGCGACGACAATGCCGTACTGATCGCGAACCCAATCGATGGAACGCATCATGACGCCGATGACGCCACGCCTGGGACCGTGCTGCGGCTTCAGCAGGACCGCGCACAGTGCAGGCGACAACGTGAGCGCGTTGACGGCCGACAGAAACATCGCAACCGCGACCGTCACTGCGAATTGACGAAACAGCTCCCCTGAAATTCCGGAGATAAAGCCCACCGGTACGAACACGGCGAGAAGTACCAGGGTTATCGCTATGATGGGTGCGAAAATGCCCTGCATGGCGCGCTTGGTCGCCTCGGCCGGCGACAGCTCAGGGTGCTGCTCCATAGTTTGTTCGACCGCCTCGACAACGACAATGGCGTCGTCGACCACGATGCCGATGGCGAGGATCATCGCCAGCAGCGAAACCGTGTTGGCCGAATATCCGATCGCATTAAGGACGATGAACGTTCCAATCAAACTCACCGGCACCGCGACCATCGGAATGAGTGTGGCGCGGACATTGCCGAGAAAGATGAAGACGACGAGCAGGACAAGGATCGCCGCTTCCACCAGGGTATGTTTGACGGTTTCAATTGTCGCTGTGACAAACGTTGTTGGATCGTATGTGATCTTCCAGTCGACATCTTCGGGAAAATTCTTCGTATTGTCGTTCATCAGTTTTTTGAGCGCCTCGATGGTGGTCAGAGCGTTGGCGCCAGGCGACTGATAGATTCCGATCAGGCTTGAGGGGGATCCGTTTAGCCGAGTGGCACGATCCAGATTCGCCGCTCCCAATTGCAGGCGCGCGATTGAACCCAGCCGCAAAACCGAGCCGTCGGGATTGGTGCGAATGATGATGTTCTCGAATTCCTGGACCGAACTCAGCCGGCCCTTGGTCTGGATATTCAGCTGCAGCTGCTGATCGTAGGAGATCGGCCGCGCTCCGATGCGCCCGACCGCCGCCTGCACGTTTTGCGACTGAAGTGCCGCTATGATGTCGCTGGTCGTGATCCCAAGCCCGGTCAGCTGATCGGTCTTGATCCACACGCGCATGGCGTAATCCTGCGGCCCGAACAGCGTCGCATCGCCGACACCCGGCGTGCTCTTGATTTGGTCGAGAAGATTGATTGTGACGTAATTCGAAAGGAATAATTCATCGCGCGTCTTCTTCGGCGAAGACAGTGCGACGACTCCGAGGAGCGCGGACGACTTCTTTTGCACGCGCACGCCCGATCGCCTGACCTCGTCCGGCATTTTCGCCAGCGCCACCTGAACACGATTGTTCACATTGACCGTATTGATGTCCGGGTTGGTGCCCAGTTCGAACGACACCAGCAGCGAATAGCTGCCGTCGTTGCCCGAAATGCTCTTCATGTAGATCATCTTGTCGACGCCGATGACCTGCGACTCGATCACCTGCGCCACTGTGGTATCGACCACTTCAGATGTGGCGCCGGGATAGCTTGCGCTCACCGAAACCTGCGGCGGCACAATGTCGGGAAACTGCGCGATGGGGATGGTGAGTAGCGAAACCAACCCGGCGATCGCCGTCACAAGCGCGATGACGACCGCAAGTCGCGGCCGGTCGACAAAAATGGACGAAAACATTGCGTCAGCCGCCGATCGGCTTCTCGGCCGGCACCGCCATCACAGCCAACCCAGGCCGCAGGCCTTGCATGCCGCTCGTGACAACGAGTTCACCACCGGACAGGCCTTCCGTGATGACGATCGATCCGCCCACTGTCTGCCCCACTTTCACACGCCGCATGACCGCTTTTCCATTTTCTACAATAAAGACGTAGATACCTTGTTGGTCGGCAATCAACGCGGCCTGCGGCACGACGATACGCTCCTCCGGCTTGTCGCCTTCCACACTGACCTGAACAAGCTGCCCATCGGCAAGCCTTCCGTCAGGATTTGGGAGGGTGGCACGGACCGAGATGGTGTCGGTAGCCTGATCGACCTTCACATCAACGAAATCGATCTTGCCGGTGTGCGGATACACCGGTCCGTTCGACATCTGGACAACGACCTTTGAATTCTTGATCGCCGCCTGACCGTCGCGGCCTGGAGGAAATATGCGAACGAATTCACGCTGGCTGACCGGGAACGTGACGTACATCGGATCCGAGCTGACGATAGTCGTAAGGACGCCGGAATCCGGACCGACCACGTTTCCGCGCGTGACGGCGGTGCGTCCGATGCGTCCGTCGATGGGCGAGTTGATGTCGGTATAAGCGAGGTTGATCTCGGCTGTCTTCAAGGCGGCTTCCGCCGCGGCCACATCTCCCTGCGTGGCTTTTTCGGCGGCGACACGG
>JBKPLN010000684.1:0-1809 GCA_046731635.1 Pseudomonadota bacterium
GATTCGCGGCGAGGGCGATGCGACGCGCAACCAGATCTTTGCCGATGCCTTCAACCAGGACCAGGATTTCTTCGCGTTCTACCGATCGATGCAGGCCTACGAGCACGGCCTGAAGAGCAACGACACCCGAATGCTGCTCACGCCCGAGTCGAATTTTTTCCGCTATTTCACCGATCCCTCTGGCAAGCCGCGGGAAAAAGCGGCGCCGGCCGCGCCGGCCCGCTAGAGCATGATCCCGAAGCGTGGATGCAGGGCGGCGCGGGCGCGCCCACGCACCACATCCCATTCGGTGTTGCTGAGACCGCGCGTTCAGTACGGCAGCAAGGACGCGCCGATTGGCGTCTCATATCTTGTCTGGATCGAAGAGTTGCCGGCGAGTGTCCGCATTCGGGGTAAGAGCGGACATCAAAATTTGAGGTCGTCATGTCCACTAATGACCCACAACGGACATTGCATCCCAATCCAGGCGTTTCAGAATTTTTTTGAATGCCAAACGCTATGATCCAAACTCATGCTTCCGAACGTGAATGGAGGCTGAGTGATGGAACTCTGTCTGAAAGGAAAGCAAAGACGGAGATCAATAGAGTAATGTGAGCAATTTTATACAGACTGCTGCTGTCAATGGGTCCAGACTTGTTTTGATCGAGCCGCTGTCGCAAGGCGACCGGGCTTTCAATTCAACTTACTTAGTGGAACCCGTACGGGTGTCCGTAACCTCGCTCCGAAACATGTCGGGCGAAAAGGATATTTCATGAAAATGCCTGCAATATTCAAAGGAGAGTCACTCACGCGTCTCGCTCAAGGTGCGGCCTTTGGCGCCGTCGCCACGATGATCATCGGCTTTAACTGGGGTGGATGGGTCCTCGGGAAAACCGCTGAGAAAAACGCAACGACGCTCGTAAATGCCGCATTGGTGCAAGCTTATGGGCCTGTATGTATCGAACGATTCAAGCTTCAGCCCAACGTGGAGGCGAAGTGGGTTGAACTCACGAAGATCGACACATGGCGCCGCGACAACTACATCGAGGAAAGCGGCTTCGCGACACCTCCAGGCTCGACCTCGCCGAATCCGGCAGTTGCGGAGGCATGTGCAGACGCGCTCAGCAAAATAATCGCCATGCAGACACCGGCCGCGAAGTGACGTGCGGGTGGTGGGCTGATTCGAAGAGGGCCGTCAAATGTGGCTCTACATCCAGACTTGGCTTCCCTTACTGTCAATCAGTTTGACGGCCGCAATCTGCTTTGGCGTAGCGTCATTCGTTATGGGACATCCAAAATCTGGCACCGGCCACTTTTGATGACTCTAGCAGTGACCCGTTTGCAGATTTTGGATGATGTGAGCAATCTTATACAGACGCGGATGCGCAGCTTGATGTGATCGATAGCGCCATTGACGCAGTTTATTCGTAGGAGGACGAGTTATGACCCAATGGTTTGTGCCGCCGATTGTCATACCGGCCGCTATGGTCGCCTACTTTGTCGCGCTTGTACTTTATCGACATTTCGTCGGTGCCTGAGACCCCAAAGAATTGCTCGCCCTCGCCCTCGCCCTCGTCGCGCTCCAAGAAGGTGACCCAAACCGAATGAGCATTCGAATGACCCGCAAAATCGTCAAATTCAGCAATCCCTTCACGATGGAAGGGGTTGGCCGAGTTTTGCCCGCCGGCAACTATGAAGTCGTGACAGACGAGGAGTTGATCGAAGGAGTATCGTTTCCCGTCTATCGCCGTGTTGCGACGATGATGCTAGCTCCTACACAAACTTCCCATTCGATCGAGATGTTGACCATTGACCCGCGCGATCTCGCGG
>JBKPLN010000685.1:0-4451 GCA_046731635.1 Pseudomonadota bacterium
CAGGACCGGAAGCCGGCGATCTCGGCAAGCTGATCTCCTGGGGCCCCGGCCCGCGCGCCAGCCAATCCTTGATGCTGGCGGTGCGCGCCCGCGCCCTGCTCGACAACCGCTTCGCGCCGTCGATCGACGACGTGCTCGAACTGGCCGAGCCTGTGCTCAAGCACCGAATGGCCCTCACCTTCGCCGCGCGGGCCGAAGGCGAAACCATCTCCAACGTCATCGGGCGGCTGAAAGCGCGCATCGGATAGTCACGATGGCGCAGGCAAGAGCGAACGACATCGAAGCCACGACGGTGCGGCAGGCGACAGTCGGTGCCCGCAAGCTTGCCGACGCCATGCCTCGTCTGATCCTGGAAGCACGCCGTATCGCATCGACGGTCATTCATGGCCTGCACGGCCGCCGCCGCGCCGGACCTGGCGAAAATTTTTGGCAGTATCGCCGCTTTGTCTCGGGGGAAGCCGCGCAAAACGTTGATTGGCGGCGCTCCGCGCGCGACGACCATCTCTACGTGCGGGAGCGGGAATGGGAGGCTTCGCACACGATCTGGATCTGGCCCGATCGCTCGCCATCGATGAATTTCGCATCTGCCCTGGCAGCCGAAAGCAAGCTCGAGCGCGTGATGGTGATTGCCTTTGCCCTGGCGGAAGTCCTGGTGCAGGGCGGTGAGCGCGTCGGCGTCCCCGGATTGCTTCGCCCCACGGCCAGTCGCAACGTCATCGAAAAAATGGCGGAAGCGGTGCTGCACGATCCGACAGAGAGAGCGAGCCTGCCGCCGTCCTTCGCGCCGTCACCGCTGTCCGAGGTCGTAATGCTGTCCGATCTCTGGTCGCCTATTCGCGATGTGCGCGGCACAATCGGTCAACTCTCCGCAACCGGCGCCCACGGTCATGTTGTCCAGATCGTGGATCCGGCGGAAGAAAGCTTTCCATATTCCGGCCGTGTGGAATTCATCGAGCCCGAGGGGGCAGGCAGGATCACCGCGGGCCGCGCGGAGACCTGGCGGAACGATTATCAGGGCATCGTCGCGCGGCATCGCGCGGAAATCCGTTCGGAGACGGATTTGCGCGGCTGGAGCTTCGCCATTCACCGCACTGACAGGCCTGCCAGTGAGCTCCTGCTCGTGCTCCATTCGCGCATGGGCGACAACCCGCGTGCCGCAATCATCAAGAACCGGCACGCTCCGGCAAACCCAGCGAGCGCCGCATGATAGGCTCATTGCCGCTTGGCTTTGCCCAGCCCCTGGTCCTGCTCGGCCTCCTCAGCCTGCCGATCCTCTGGTGGCTGTTGCGGCTGGTGCCGCCTCGCCCCCGGCAGATCGATTTTCCCCCGACGCGGCTATTGTTTGAGATCGCGCCCAAGGAAGAAACGCCCGCGCGCACGCCATGGTGGCTCACGCTGTTGCGTCTCACCCTGGCGGCGCTCGTGATCATCGCCGCAGCCGGACCTCTGTGGAATCCTCCAATGGCGACGGTCGATCGCACGACGCCACTGCTCATCCTCCTTGATGACGGTTGGCCGGCTGCATCGACCTGGGACGCGCGCCTGCGCACCGCCGATGAAATGATTGCGCGTGCCGAGGCGGACAGTCGCGGCGTGGCCGTGCTGCCAATCTCCGAAACGGAGCGCGATATCTCACTGCAGGTTGCCGGAGCTGCGCGCGTGCAAATCAAGCAGGTCAAGCCCAAGCCTTATGGCGTCGAGCGCACCGATGCATTGCCGGCGATCGAGCGGTTTCTTGCGAGCGCGCCCAACGTCGAAGTGATCTGGCTTTCGGACGGCGTCGACCTCGGCAAGGGAGCAGCGTTCGTCGAGGGGCTCAAGCGCATTATCGGTAATCGTCCGCTGACCGTCGTCGAGGGCGGCCTGCCCACAGCCCACGCGCTTACCGCAGCGGACAATGCGGCCGGCGCGCTGACCGTAAAGGTGCTGCGCACGCAAACCAGTCCCGGCGATGTCGGCACGGTGAATGCAATCGATCTCAAAGGTCTCCCGCTTGGCGAGGCGCCTTTCAGTTTCAAGTCCGGCGAGCGCGAGACCGACGCCGTGATCGACCTGCCTGTTGAAATACGCAACGACGTGGCACGGCTCGAGATCGCAGGGGAGCGTTCGGCAGGCGCCGTCCAGTTGCTCGACAAGCGCTGGCGCCGGCGAACCGTTGGCGTCGTGTCGGGCTCGACAGCCGACCGTTCCCAACCGCTCATCGGTGCCACCTATTACCTCGCGCGGGCGCTCAATCCGTTTGCCGACGTTAGTCTTGCCGAGGGCGTCGCGCCCACGGAAGCAGTCACGCGATTTCTGGACCGTCGTCTGCCGATGCTGATCCTTGCCGACGTTGGCAACGTGACCGATGCGCACGAGCGCCTCAACAAATGGATCGACAATGGTGGCGTGCTGGTGCGTTTCGCCGGGCCGCATCTTGCGAGCGGTGACGACAATCTCGTTCCCGTGAAGCTGAGGCGAGGTGGCCGCATACTCGGCGGGAGCCTCAGCTGGGACAAGCCACAGCCGCTCGCCGCGTTTTCACGGGAAAGCCCGTTCAACGGAATGCCGGTGCCGAACGACGTAACCGTGAGCCGCCAAGTGCTGGCGGAGCCCGACTCGCAGCTCACCGATCGTACCTGGGCGACGCTTGCCGACGGCACGCCGCTCGTGACTGCCGAGCGCCGCGGCAAGGGCCTGCTCGTGCTGTTTCACGTCACCGCCGACAGCCGCTGGTCCGATCTGCCTTTGTCGGGTGCTTTCGTCGATATGCTTCGGCGCCTGGTGGCGATCGCAGGCTCAACCGCAACAGCGGAGGGCGAAAATTCCACGACCGAAAGCACCGGCAATCGCGCCGCCCAGGTCGTGCCCGCAACGCGGGTCCTCGATGGCTTCGGCGCATTTACGACCCCGCCCCCGACTGCCCGACCAATCCCGAGCAATTTCACGGGACGAGGGAGTCTCGACCATCCGCCGGGTTTTTACGGACCGCCGGAAGGTCTTGTCGCTGTCAACACACTGGTTCCAGCTGACCGCCCTGCTCCGCTGGACGTGTCGTCCCTGAACGCCCGCAGCGACATCTACCGGCACGGCGAGCCGCTCGACCTGCGCGGACCGATTTTTCTCGCGGCTCTCGCATTGCTGATGCTCGACGCCCTGGTGGTCCTCATGTTGTCCGGTGGATTGACGGCCTTTGGACGACGACGGCGCGCGGCGACTGCGGCGCTGCTGGCGGGCCTCGTCATTTCGTTGACCGCCCATGATCCCATCCGTGCGCAGACTGCGCCACAGCAGCCGCGGACGCCGCCACTCACGGCCCAGCAGCAAGACTTTGCCATGAAGTCAACGCTGCAAACCCATCTTGCCTATATCATCACCGGCGATGCGGCCGTCGACGACGTCAGCAAGGCCGGGCTGCAAGGTCTCACGCTGTTCCTGGCGCAGCGCACGGCCCTGGAAGCGCTCGAGCCGATTGGGCTGGATCCCGCCCGCGACGAACTCGCCTTTTTTCCGCTGATCTATTGGCCTATCTCGCCAGGCGCCCCGAAGCCGTCGCAGGCCGCACTGGAAAAAATCGACAGCTACATGAAGCGAGGGGGCACTGTGATTTTCGATACCCGCGATGCAGTGGACGCGCCGCCGGGCCCCGGCGGCGAAATGCGCGGTCCCGGCATGGTTGCTTTGCGATCGATCCTGTCCTCGCTGGATATTCCCGAACTCGAACCGGTCCCGCACGACCATGTGTTGACCAAGACATTCTTTTTGCTGCGCGACTTTCCCGGGCGGTTCACGACTGGCCAGCTCTGGGTCGAGGCACTGCCTGCAGGCACCGAGGATGAAGAGCCCAACCGGCCGGCACGCGCGGGCGACGGCGTATCCTCGATCCTGATCACCTCGAACGATCTCGCCGGAGCATGGGCCATGCGCCAGGATGGCCAGCCAATGCTTCCGATGGTTCCGGGCGAACCGCGCCAGCGCGAGTTTGCGTTCCGCGCCGGCGTCAACATCGTCATGTATGCACTGACCGGGAACTACAAGGCCGATCAGGTGCATATCCCCGCGCTGCTCGAACGGCTCGGACAATAGGAGCATGCGGTGAATCTCGGTGTTTCATTTGCTCCTCTGGTGCCCGCTTACGCGGTGTGGGCTGCATTTGCCGCGGCCGTTTTGATTTCCTTGGTGCTCCTCATCGCGCGAAGCCGCGGCGCGGCGCTGCGCGCGCTCGCGCTGGGCCTGATGGTGCTTGCGCTCGCAAATCCCTCTCTCACTCGCGAAGACCGCGATCCGATACCGTCGGTAGCCGCCGTCATCGTCGACAAGAGCCCGAGCCAGAATTTCGGCGATCGCGCCCAGCAGACAGAGGCTGCGCGCACCGCCCTCGTCGAAAGGCTCAAGCGCATTCCGGGACTCGAGGTCCGCGTCGCCGAAGCCGGCGCCGCCGACGGCGAAACCGATGGCACCAAGCTGTTCAC
>JBKPLN010000686.1:0-2712 GCA_046731635.1 Pseudomonadota bacterium
CAACGCCAGCAGCAGATCGAGCAGCAGCGACAACAGCAGCAGCAACGTCAGCAGCAGATGGACCAGCCGGGTCAACAGCAGCAGCAACGTCAGCAGCAGATCGAGCAGCGTCAGCAGCAGCAGCAACGTCAGCCGCAGATCGAGCAACAACGCCAGCAGCAGATCGAGCAGCAGCGACAACAGCAGCAGCAACGTCAGCAGCAGATGGACCAGCCGGGTCAACAGCAGCAGCAACGTCAGCAGCAGATCGAGCAGCGTCAGCAGCAAATCCAGCAACAACGCCAGCAGCAGGTCGAGCCGCAACGCCAGCAGCAGATGCACCAGCAACGCCAGCAGATCGAGCAGCAGCGGCAGCCACCACCACAGCGGCCTGCGCAAAAACCACCTTGCGGTGGCCCAGGGCAGCCTCCTTGCCCGCGGTGATCCGCTGTAGCCTACTTGTTTTTTCCGTCACCGCTCCGATGACGCAGTGTTTGCGTTCAATCATTTCGACTAAGTTCGCTGCGACAGCTCCTTTCCGCTGTCCTTAGCTCCGACCGAGCATAATGGTGCGTTCGATGCGATCGTCGATCGACAATGGACCGATGCCACCTGAGATCAGGATGTGATTGGGGCGTGTGTCAAGTTCATGGAATAGAATAGAAGCTCCGCTTCAAGGGCTTGGCGAAGATGTGCTGACTGCCGAAATCCATGCTTCTCCCCTTCGAAAACAACCAGACAGGTTGAGATGTTTCGGCCTTTTAGCGCAGAGTACATCTTTTCCGCCTGATTGATCGACACGACCGGGTCGTCCATGCCATGGAGGAATATTACCGGAGCCGATAGTCTATTGACGAAATTGATTGGCGAGCGGTCGTGGTATAGCGCGCTGCTCGGCTTGAATGGCTCGATGAGCCAGTCGGTGTAGTGGAGCTCAAACTTATGCGTTTGCGTGGCAAGTGCGACCAAATCGCTGATTCCGTAGTAGCTCGCCCCGACTGCAAATTCGGTGTGAAACGTGAGCGCGCACAATGTCGTGAATCCGCCGGCGCTGCCGCCCGTGACCGCGAGCTTGCTGCCGTCGACGTCGCCGCGATCGGCGAGGAACTTCGCGCCCGAAATGCAATCTACAACGTCGACGACGCCCCACTGGCCGTAGAGCTTTTCCCGGTATTTCCTGCCATACCCGGTGCTTCCACGATAATTCACGTCAAGTACACCGAAGCCACGGCTGGTCCAGAACTGCACAGAAAGACTGAGTGCCGAGTCGGTCGCGGTGGTTGGACCGCCATGGCTCTTCACCAGTAATGGCGGTTTTTCCGAAGACGGCGCCTGCCAGTCTCGATTGCAGGGAGGATAATAGAAGGCGTGCGCGATATCGCCACCGCTTGTCGGAAATTCGATCGGCTTCGGCGTGGAAAAGTAGTTTTGGACTGCCTGGAAGGTGTCGGGCGCAACCGCAAACTTGATCGGCGTCACCGCCCCCGTTTTCAGGTCGACCGTCCCGATCGCCCGTGGCGAACTCGTCGTGGCATAACGTACTACCGCCGTCGGCGCCGACGCACAAACGTACGACAGCGAAGAAAATTCCGTCGGATAGTCTTGAGCAGTCAGCGTCGGTATGTCCAACCGGCCCAGACGCCAGGTACCATTTTGCACGAACGAGTAGAGCATCGCGTCGCGCGACAAGAACGCATAGGTCGAAAGCGCAAGATTCCATTGTGGGACGCCAAATTCTGCATCTCGCGGCAGGATGTGCTCGACGCCCAATGTATTCCAGCGATACAGATTCCAGAAATCTGTGCGGTCAGAAATAAAGTAAAGCTGCCCGTCCGGTGACCATTGCGGTTGAAATATTGACTCGTAACCACCGCCTTGGACGATCTGTTTCCCTACGAGCGCGCCTGCTTGATCGACATTTGCTGCATTCAAATACGTGGATGTCCACGGCATGTTTGGATGTCGCCAGCTGAGCCACGCGAGCTTCGACCCGTCCGGGCTGAGTGTCGGCGACGAGTAGAAGTCATAAGAGCTATCCAGCGTCGTTTCGCATCCGGTAGCGATGTCGATGGCGACCAGTGTATGAATTGCGTTAACGACGTCGTCGTTGGGTCGCTCCTCTCGTATTGCGATCAGTCGATTTCGTGTCGCATCGACACAAATATCTGCAAAAACACAGCTCGGATTGGATGTAACTTTCGCCGGCGCACCGCTAGCAGTCTGTTGATAGATTTGACTATCGCCGAAGTTGACGAAATAGACGACGTGGTTTTTCACGGCATAGGCGCCGCCGCCGTAGCTGTAAACCTGCGTTCGCGCGTTGAACGCGGGCGGTGTGATGTCTCTGACCGTACCGTCGGGGGGTCGGATGACGACGACGTTACGACCCTTCTCGAGCGGTCTTGCCTCGATCCAGTAAATATCTTCGCCGTCGACACGCGGCTCCAACAGCGATAGGGCTCCGGCTACAACGGCGTCAGCCGTGATCGGCGAACTCCACGATCCGAAACTGCCAGTCTGCTTGCTTGCCACCGCCGCCTCATGCACCCCAATGCCACAAGGCCATCGTACGGCGTCACGGCAGTGCTGGGAAAGGGCAACTGAGTGTGTGCGCATTGAGTCATTAGCGGACATTTGTTGCCGATCTTGCTTGGATTGTCGCGATCAATTATCCGAACATGGAAATCTATTCGCGAGCGGGAGCGGGCATGGACGATAAGATCATTGTGAGCA
>JBKPLN010000687.1:0-1671 GCA_046731635.1 Pseudomonadota bacterium
AAACACGCACTTTAAAGTGCGCTGACCCAAACGGGCTCTCCCGATCCCCGGACGACCGTGTCTGCATTACGTCGTATGTCCTCGCCAATTGGTGTTGCCGCTCGCTGGCTCTCATGCCGCCAGCAATAGCTTCGGCTCCCACTCGCGTAACTCCATGCAATCCGAGGTTTCGCGAATCAGTGACTACTTGCGGAGTTTAAACCAATCCCCGATACATATCGGAGGTCTGTACACTTCCTTGCAATTGATTAAGTTCTGAATCCAACATAGGGAACTAGCGTCGGCATGCATTCAACATTGCTGCCCGTTTTCCGATATCACCGGCAGTCAATGATCGATCAACTGGGCTGCCATTCATTTCCGGTGGCAGCCCTTTTTCTTTGGGTCGCTAAACCGCGAGTGCGCTAGTACCGTACAAATCGTTCTTTTTGTGATGCACGACACAGCGGGAGCGTCTTCTTGTGATGCACGACACAGCGGGAGCGGACAACCGAAACTAGTGTGAGGACATATTCGAGAGCGAAAGCTCTCTTCCGCAAAGTCAGAGGAGACCTCACATGCGCACCCTGCTCTTCGGCATCTGTATAGCGACCGTAATCGGATTGACAGTTTGGACGAATCTTCCAACGCAGGCGAAACAGCAACATGACGCCGTTTCGATCGATCCGTTCGCCATGACGGGCACCGTAACCAACCTTCTACCCGAAGTGCATTACGACCACGGTTTCATTTTTCCCGAACAGCAATAACAGTTAGCCATCGGTCTCCTTGAGTATCTTGCACGTTTTCCCTCATGCCCTGGTCGCTTCCCTCCCCCGGCGACCGGGGCATCTTTTTAAGAGGAGGTGCTATGTCCCGCTACAAAGGCCGCACCGATCTTAAAGAGATCGAAAAGGCCTTTCCGCATATTGTTGAACAGATCGTGCCGTTAGGCGGCTTCGGTAAGAAGTTAGACGATATGTACGAGTGGCACTCCGCAAGAGGCATCGAAGCAATGCGCGGTCACGGCTGGCGCGATAAGAGTGGCCGCTTCTACGTCCGATGGTGCTTTTCCAATTTGATCACCGCCGGCGACTTTGCCCGCCAATTTGGTGGTTCGGTCGTGAAGGGGCGATAGGGCGCCGCAGTTGGCCCTACGACGAGCGGCCATTCATCGTCGGCATTTTCGCCTTTGCAGCAAGCCACACGCTCGCCAAGAAATTCTTCTAGAACTACATTGAGCTGCTCTTCCTCCCACTCATAATTGTCAGGTAGGGGCACACTTGGGTCCACAGGCATCGGGGGCATCCTCATTGCTAGTCCAAACACCAAATGAGACCATCATCGAGCGGGGCCTAACAATTCGGTCGAGCTTCTGTCGTGCCATATTACTCACCTAGCGGTATGCGGAGATCTAATAATTTCAGACCCGTCTGACATCGAACCATTGCGGCGAACCTCGCGACGATGACGTGATGTGATGGTGCAAGGCAGCGCGGTGGCACGCTAGCTGATGCTCCCATCCGCTTGTCCGAGATGCGGCCGTAGAGGCTCGCGCGGCGGCGCCATAAACCCTCGATAAGACAAGCAGTGGTCCAGGGTGTCCGAGATGTCCGACTGGAGCGGGGCTTCTTATTTGGGCTCGCGCGGGCAAGGAGTGGCCACCATCACTGCCTGTCTCAATAAATTCAA
>JBKPLN010000688.1:0-5183 GCA_046731635.1 Pseudomonadota bacterium
TTTCGGACACGTGGATCAGCCCTTCGATGCCCGGCTCGAGCTCTACGAATGCACCGTAGTCCGTGATGTTGGTGACGCGTCCCTTGAAACGTGCCCCCACGGGATATTTGCCCTCGATGCCCTGCCAGGGGTCGTCGAGCAGCTGCTTCATGCCAAGGGAAATACGGTGGGTTTCATGGTTGATCTTGATGATCTTCACCTTCACCTGCTGACCGATGTTGAGCACCTCGGTCGGATGATTGACGCGCCGCCACGCTATGTCGGTGACGTGCAGAAGGCCGTCGATGCCTCCGAGATCCACAAACGCGCCGTAGTCGGTGATGTTCTTGACCACGCCGTCGATGACCTGGCCTTCCTCGAGGTTCTGCACCAGCTCCTGACGCTGTTCGGCGCGAGTCTCCTCAAGCACGGTACGGCGGGAAACGACGATGTTGCCGCGACGGCGATCCATTTTCAGGATCTGGAACGGCTGCGGGGCATTCATGAGGGGAGTAACATCGCGGATGGGCCGGATGTCCACCTGCGATCGCGGCAGGAATGCCACGGCGCCATCAAGATCGACGGTGAAGCCGCCCTTGACCTGATTGAAGATGACGCCTTGAACTTTCTCACCACTGTTGAACGCCTTCTCCAGCTTGCCCCAGCTTTCCTCGCGCCGCGCCTTGTCGCGGGAGAGCACAGCCTCACCGAGCGCATTCTCCACTCTCTCAAGATAGACTTCGACCTCGTCGCCGACCTTGAGGTCGGCTTGCCGTCCGGGCCCGCTGAATTCGCGTAGCGCCACGCGTCCCTCGGTCTTTAAGCCGACGTCGACGACGGCAAATTCCTTTTCAAGGGCGACGACCTTTCCCTTGATGACGGAACCTTCCTGCAGATTCCCGCTGCCGAAAGATTCGTCGAGCAGCTTGGCGAAGTCTTCACGCGAGGGTGCTGTTGCGGTGGCCATGGACTCTCCTGTTTGCGGCGCGCCGGGGTTTGAATGGCGTTCCAAATGCACGGGCCGAAGGTCCCGCAGACCAACGGCGACCTCCGGGAATCCCGGGCGGCCGGCGCTAAATACCGTGCTTTCGGAACGATGGTTCGATCAGGCGCGCGTTACGCAGAGGCTCGAACGGGACTTTGTCCTCCAACACGAGGGGTGGTCAGCCACGCCCTCGGCCCGCTCGGCTAGCCTCGACGATGTCGATGGCGGCCCGGATGGCCGCGTCTATATCCAAATGCGTGGTATCGAGCAAGTGCGCATCCGGCGCCCGCCTTAAAGGGGCGGCAATGCGATTTTGGTCCCGTTCGTCCCGCTTGCGGATGTCGGCGAGCACAGCGGCCTCGTCAATATTGCGGCCCTGCGCCCTGTACTCGGCTGAGCGCCGGCGGGCACGGGCCTCGGGCGTTGCCGTGACATAAATCTTCACATCCGCGTCTGGACAAATGACGGTGCCGATGTCCCGGCCGTCAAGCACGGCGCCCGGCGCCCGGGCGGCGAATTCGCGCTGGAAGGCAAGCAGCGCGTCGCGTACCTCGGGAATCGCCGAAACGATCGAAGCAGCCTCGCTGATGCTGTGGGCCTTGAGCGAAACTTCATCGAAGTGCGACGGATCAAGGGCCCTAGCCGCGGCGGCCGCCGCCTTCACATCGCCGGGGTTTTGCCCCGCATCAATCATTGCCTTGGCCACCGCTCGGTAGATCAGCCCGGTATCGAGATGCGCCAATCCATAATGGGCAGCAAGCCGCTTGCCGAGAGTGCCTTTGCCCGATGCAGCCGGGCCATCAATGGCGATGATCATGCGAAATCCGCGCCGATCGAGCGCATCAATTCGACAAAGCCGGGAAAGCTTGTGGCGATGAACGCGCTGTCGTCGATGCGCACGGGATTTTCGCTGCTCAGACCCATCACCAGCGCCGCCATGGCAATGCGGTGGTCCATATGTGTCCTGACTTCACCGCCACCCGCCGGACGGCCTTTGCCATGGACTATGAGATCGTCGTTCTCGATCTCCACTGTGACGCCGTTCGCGCGCAGCATGTCGGCGGTTGCAGCCAGCCGGTCCGACTCCTTCACACGTAATTCTTTCAGGCCACGCATGCGCGTGGCTCCTTCCGCGAACGATGCCGCGACGGCCAGAACCGGATACTCATCGATCATCGAGGGCGCTCGTTCGGCAGGAACGTCCACGCCCTTGAGCGCGGAGGCGCGCACGCGCAGGTCGGCTACCTCTTCTCCGTCGTTGCGCTTTTCCAGTTCTTCAATGCTCGCGCCCATCTCACGCAAGGTGGTCAACAACCCGGTGCGCAACGGATTTGTCATCACGGCATCGAGGATCAGCTCCGAGCCCGGCACGATCAGCGCGGCGATCAAGGGAAACGCCGCCGAGGAGGGATCCGCGGGCACTACAATATTCGCCGGCTCGAGCTCGGGCTGTCCGTGCAGGACAATACGGCGGCCATGTTCGCCGTGAGCCTTGCTCGTGATCTTCGCGCCGAAATGCTTCAACAACCGTTCGGTGTGATCGCGGGTTGCCTCGGCCTCGATCACGGTGGTCTCGCCCGGCGCCGCCAATCCCGCCAGCAGCACCGCCGACTTGAGCTGCGCCGATGCCACCGGGGGTTCGTAGACGATTGGAATCGGATCGGCCGCTCCGTGCAGCGTGAGCGGAAGTCGCCCGCCGTCCGCCACCTCGACAACCCGCGCGCCCATTTTTTCCAATGGATCGAGCACGCGTCGCATCGGCCGGCCGCGCAGGGATTCGTCGCCATCAAATGTGGCGGTCACCGGTGCACCTGCTACCGCGCCGATCGCAAGCCGCGCGCCGGTGCCCGAATTGCCGAAATCGAGCCTGCGCGTCGGTTGAGCGAAGCCCGCAATGCCGACGCCATAAACGCGCCAGGCCCGGTCTCCCGTGCGTTCCACGCGTGCGCCGAGAGCCTGCATGACATCGGCAGTGTGCAGCACGTCCTCGCCTTCAAGCATGCCCGAGATGGTCGTTTCGCCGACCGTAAGCGCCCCGAGGATCAGGACCCGGTGCGAAATTGACTTGTCGCCCGGCACCCGGGCCCGCCCTTGCAAGGGGCCGACCTGGCGGGAGGTCAACGGCGTCATTTCTCCAGGTTGCAACCGGCGGTATCCTCAGGAACTGCGCCCTCCTACCACGCACCCGCGCGCCCCGTCATCCTGGCGATTTTGGGCTCTTGAGGTGGCGCTGCGCTATTGACAGCAGCCTTGCAACTAGCCAAGTGAAGCACCGATTTGAAAGACCCTTTCCCTAGGAACCCCGACTGTGGCTAAACCCGATCTCGGCACCAAGCGCGTCTGTCCCGACACCGGTCGTAAATTCTACGATCTGAACAAGAACCCGGTGATTTCACCGTATACGGGCAAGGTCGTACCGATCGCTGCTCCCGCACCTTCACGCACCCGGCCCGAGCCCGTTGCTGCGACAAGAGCAGCGGCCGTGGCAGAATCCATTGTCCCTGAGACCGCCGATGCCGAATTCGTATCGCTGGAGGATGCAGAGGCCGAGCAACAGGGCAAGAAGCCTGCGGCAGCAGAGGCACCAGCGGGCGAAGAGGAAGAGGTCGAGATGGACGAGAGCCTGGACGATGCCGCGTTCATCGAGGAACAGGAAGAGGGCGACGCCGACGTGACCGACATCATCGGCGAGTCGATCGAGAAGGAAGAAGAGCAGTAGTCTGGGGGTCGAGTGTCGGCGGTTCAGGTCATGTCCTGATCCACCGATTTCTCGCTCCTGATCCCTGATGGGGCCATAGCTCAGTTGGGAGAGCGCGTGAATGGCATTCACGAGGTCGGGGGTTCGACTCCCCCTGGCTCCACCAAAACTGCATTGATTTGGTTAGTTATTTTTAGCAGGATTTTGGCCGCAGATCCGCGCGCGGGAGCGGGGAAGCACCTGGGAAGCACCGGAAGCGAGGATCTTGGAAATTTGTTGCCGTGTCTCTGCGATCGCTTGCTCCGCCCGTCTTCTCGCGTCCCAAAGTTGCGTTTGAATTTGATTCACCCATAACCCCTGAAACACATCGGCTTTCTTTCCTTCGGTCATTGGACCCCGTCGCCGCAGTCGCAGACGCGGACAGCGTCGGACGCGCTGCTGCAATCGATCGAGCTCGCGGTTGCGGCCGAGGAGCTCGGCGCCGACGGCGCCTATTTCCGAGTCCATCACTTCGCCCGCCAGCTCAGCTCGCCCTTCCCGCTGCTCGCGGCCTGCGGTGCCAAGACCAAGCGCATCGAGATCGGCACCGCGGTAATCGACATGCGCTACGAAAATCCGATGTACATGGTGGAGGATGCGGGCGCCGCCGACCTCATCGCGGGCGGCCGTTTGCAGCTCGGTATCAGTCGCGGCTCGCCCGAGCAGGTGATCGATGGCTTCCGCTACTTCGGTTACGTGCCACCGGAGGGCATGACCGACGCCGAGATGGCGCGGCGCCACACTGAGGTCTTCCTCGAACTGCTGCTCGGCAAGGGCTTCGCCAAGCCCAATCCGAGCCCGATGTTTCCGAACCCGCCCGGCCTCCTGCGCCTCGAGCCTCATTCCGAGGGTCTGCGCGAGCGCATCTGGTGGGGCGCCGGCACCAATGCGACGGCGCAATGGGCGGCGAAGCTCGGCATGAACCTGCAAAGCTCGACACTCAAGATCGACGAGAGCGGCAAGCCGTTCCATATCCAGCAGGCCGAGCAGATCAGGCTTTATCGAGTGGCGTGGACGGAGGCGGGGCACGCGCGCACGCCGCGAGTGTCGGTCTCCCGCAGTATCTTCGCGTTGACCGACGACCGCGACCGCATGTATTTCGCGCGCGGCGACGACGGGGACCAGATCGGCATGCTCAGCGAAAGCGAGCGGGCCATTTTCGGCCGCAGTTATGCCGACGAACCGGACAAACTCATTGCGCAGCTCAAGGGCGATGAGGCCATCGCGGAAGCCGATACTTTGTTGCTGACGGTGCCAAACCAACTCGGCGTCGACTACAACACCCACGTCATCGAGGCGGTCTTGAAGCACGTCGCGCCGGGGCTCGGCTGGCGGTGACGCGATACATTTTGACCCGACGTATTCACACCCTGAGTCCATTCGGACGAGTTGAAGACTTTCTGAGAAGTTAGAAAGAGTTCGACTGCTTCAAAATGACGAATCCAACCAAGATCGTGCAGCTGTCGGTGCTGACCTTTGCGG
>JBKPLN010000689.1:0-3341 GCA_046731635.1 Pseudomonadota bacterium
GAAGCGGTGACTGAAATTCAGGCCACGATCGAGTCCGCTGCGCAGGCAGAGCCTGAAAAGCCGGCGAAGGTCGAGCCTGCTGCCGAAGCGGTCACCGTTCGTGCCAATGCGGTCGAATGCTCCGCCGATCCGAAGGGCCACAAAACATGGCGGCTGATCGATGGCCGGAAGTGTTGGTACAACGGATCACGCGTTCTGGAAAAGAAACAACTGCATTGGCCGAAATCTGAATTGGGCGCGCAGCCGACGCGCGTCCATGCAGTGGCGGCGCCTGAAATTCCGGCCAAGATCGATGCTGCGCCGATTTCTGTACCGCAGTCTGCCACTCGCGCGCCCAACGACCCGGCTGTGCAGCGCGACAGCGACGAAATGACTCGATTGATCAAGCGCGGCAAGGATTTCATCGCACAGGGCAATTTCGCCTCGGCGCGACTGCTGTTTAAGCGAGCCGCTGACGCCGGCAGTGCGGAAGCTGCGCTGGCGCTTGGCTCGACCTATGATCCGTCGGTCATCAAACAGCTCGGAGCCGTTTCCATAACACCTGACATCGATGCCGCTCTAAAATGGTACGAGACTGCTGCCGACCATGGCTCAGCCGAGGCCGCAGGTCTGTTCGCCAATTTAATGCGACTACGTAAGGCTGCGATAGCGGCGAAACCAACAGCTGCAAAGCCACGAAGCGAAACCGAGCCTGTGGAAGAAAAGGCAAACTCCCGGACCATCACGGAACCCGAGGTCCCACCGTCTACACAACCCTTGGCAACACCCGGTCCTGTCCCGAAAAAACAACCGACCGCAATTGGAGGGAAAGCGGAGAGCCAAGCATCTGGTCAGCCCTCCGAGACGTCAGATCCTGTTCCGAACAAGGCAACGACCGCAATTGGAGGGAAAGCGGAGAGCCAAGCAACTGGTCAGCCCTCCGAGACGTCCGATCCTGTTCTGAAAAAAGAACCGACCGCAATCGCTGGGAGAACGGAGGGTTCAGCATCTGGTCAGCCTGCCGAGACGTCCGATCTTGTTTCCTCCGAGACATCCGATCCTGTTCTGAAAAAAGCAAAGATCGTGGTCGCGGCGAAAATGGAGGACCCGACATATGCCGAATTCGTAGACATGAAGCGGGTCATGAGAAAAAATTCATTCGGCGAACCCTTCGAAATAATTTGTGGCCACGTCAAAGGCAAAATGAAGTCGGGTGAAGCTACCGCCGACAGACCTTTCCTGTATCTCGTAAAGGAGGATGAGGCGTTTATCGTCGGTGCAAACCCAGATTCGATGGCGGCGATCGTATACCGCGCCCAGTGCGTCAGCGCGAATTCGCGCTGACAGAATCTCTCGACAAAAGAGCTGTACTGCTTTTGGCGCTTAGCAGACATTGATTTTCCAATGTCTGCTTTCGGGGGTAAAGCGCACATGCTGTTTTGCACTGCAAGTGTCACGCTTATGACCCAAAGCGGACATTCCACCTCTTCAAGTGGGTAAGTTGAGCCGATACGATGTACGCTGTCTTGAGCCTCGGGGGTGCCAGTGAGGCGGCGCGATTTCGTCAAAGCAATTATCGGCTCGGCAACTGGTTGGCCGCTCACCGCCCGCGCACAGCAGGGCGAGCGCGTGCGGCGGATCGGCGTACTTATGAACTTTGCCGAGGACGATCCGGAAGGGCAAGCCCGCCTCGCAGCGTTCGTGCAGACTTTGCAGTCATTGGGTTGGACCTCTGGCCGCAACGTACAGATCGACATTCGCTGGGGCGCGGCAGACGCCGCGAGCGCTCGCAGATACGCGGCGGAAATGGTCGCGCTTGCGCCCGACGTCATTGTGACCGGTGCCAGCGCAGCCACGGCAGCGGTGCACGAAGCGACTCGCACTTTACCAATCGTGTTCGTGAACGTAACCGACCCAGTAGGCGCTGGTTATGTCGCGGGCCTGGCGCGCCCTGGCGGTAACGTCACCGGGTTTACCTTTGTCGAATATGGCATGAGCGGGAAATGGCTGGAGTTACTCAAGGAGATTGCCCCTCCCGTGACGCGAGTGGCGATTCTTCGTGATCCTACCTTAGCCACCGGCCCCGGCCAGTTGGGTGCAATTCAATCTGTGGCGCCCTCTTTCAGGGTAGAGGCGCGTCCGATCGACGACCGCAACGCGGACGAGATTGAGCGCACCATTACGGATTTCGCGCGCACCGCGAATGGGGGCCTTATCGTGACCGCGAGCCCAGGAGCGATCGTTCATCGCAAGTTGATCATCACACTGGCGGCCCAGCACAGACTGCCCACGGTGTACTTCCTACGTGGTTTTGTGAAAGACGGCGGCCTGATCTCTTACGGGCCCGACCCTATCGCCCCGTACAGGCAAGCGGCCAGCTATGTCGACCGCATCCTCAAGGGCGAGAAGCCCGCCGACCTTCCGGTGCAGGCGCCGACCAAGAACGAGCTGGTGCTCAATCTGAAAACGGCCAAGGCGCTCGGCCTAACCGTGCCGCCATCCGTGCTCTCCCGCGCCGACGAGGTGATCGAATAGCAATCCTTTTGCTGCACTGAATGAGTCCGCTTTTGGCCCAAAGCGGACATGACGCCTGCCGATAGCGAATAGGTTCAAGCAGGTCAAAATTCTGCAAGCCTCAATTCGTCAGGCGCGCTCGGTCGAGGAAAAATTGCACCTCCTCGAAAAGCTGCATCCGGTTCTTTTCCAGCATGACCAGATGCGTGCCCTCACCAATCTGGACCAGTCGCTTCTCAATTCGGTTCGGCAGTTTTCGAAAGAGTTCTTGGGCGTCTGGCACCCGATAGTCCCACTCTGCAACGACGATCAGGGTGGCTGCATTAATCTTCGCCGGATCGTAATAGGGCTTCCCCGCATCCCAGTAATCACGGTTGTCATGAAATACGCCGTTTGGACTGCGCAGCACCGGGGGATTTTGCTTTGAACCGAGCGGATCAGTGGCCAGAACCGCCGCTGACCAGGCTTCGAACCAGCTCGATGGCATCAAATCATTCTTTCTGTCCTCGGGCGCACCAGCCTGCATACGTTCGCGTGATCGCAACATTGGTGTCTCAATGTAAGCACCCAGTGGGCGGCTACTGGGCGCAGGCGGTGCCGCTCGCACCCATGTTGGCCCAAACAGCACCAGTCGTTCGACCTTGTCAGGATGGTCGGCCGCATACGCCGCAGTAATCACAGTTCCCCACGACCAACCCAGCAGATTGATCTTCGGTAGGCTTCGCCGACGGATTATGAAGTCGACCGCAGACTTAAAGTCTCTCACGGCTACGTCCGTCGTCGCGATCGGCGGATTGTTTGCAGGTGGTTGATCCATCTCTGGCGGGCGGGTGGAGCCTCCATAGCCC
>JBKPLN010000690.1:0-2146 GCA_046731635.1 Pseudomonadota bacterium
GGCTCCTATGATCTCGTCTGGTGGCTTTCGATATTGTTCGGCGTGCTTTCGGCGGTGATCAACCTGCCGATCGTGGAGAAGCCGGTGGCGCGTCCGGCAATGGCGCCTGCCTGACGCAGGTTCCCTTCCGAAAATTCTCATGCCCGGGCTTGTTCCGGGCATACACGTCTTTAGAACTATGCCATCAATGACGGCGTAGATCGGCGTCGGAGCGATCGTGACGAGGGGTTGCGTGGCGTGGCTAAATTCAACGCGGTTGTGATCGAGAAGACGGACGGCGGCACCAAGTCGGCGCTTACCGATTTCGACGAAGCCAATTTGATGGACGGCGATGTGACCGTCCGTGTCGAGTACTCCACCCTCAATTACAAGGACGGCTTGGCCGTGACCGGCAAGGCGCCGGTGGTGCGTCGCTTCCCGATGATTGCCGGGATTGACTTTGCCGGTACGGTGGAATCGTCGACCCATTCAGCCTGGAAGCCCGGCGACAAGGTTGTCCTCAACGGCTGGGGATGCGGCGAGACCCATCTTGGCGCCTATGCCGAGAAAACGCGGGTCAAAGGTGACTGGCTGGTGCCCCTTCCCAAGAGCATGAGCGCTCGGGAGGCCATGGCAATCGGCACCGCTGGTTTCACCGCCATGCTGGCTGTCATGGCGCTTGAGCGGCATGGCCTTAGCCCCGCACGCGGCCCGATCGCTGTGACGGGCGCGGCTGGCGGGGTAGGCTCGGTTGCGATCGCGCTCCTCGCCAAGCTTGGCTTCGCGGTTCATGCGGTGACCGGCCGTCCGCAGGAAGCGGATTTCCTGAAAGGACTGGGTGCTGCCGAAATCGTGGAACGCAAGGAACTCGCAGGACCCGCCAAACCGCTGGCAAAGGAGCGCTGGGCTGGCGGTATCGACGCCGTGGGATCCACGACGCTTGCGAACCTCTTATCGATGATCCGCTATGGCGGAGCCGCAGCCGCCTGCGGTCTTGCCGGCGGTATGGACCTGCCGGCCTCGGTCGCTCCGTTCATTCTTCGTGGCGTGTGTCTTTACGGCATCGATTCAGTCATGTGCCCACTGGACCGCCGCCGTGAAGCGTGGAAACGCCTGGAAAGCGACTTGGACCGCCAAAAACTGGTCATGATAACCCGGGAAATAGGCCTCCCCGATGTATTTGGGGTCGCGCCAGAGATATTGGCCGGACAGGTGCGGGGCCGGATCGTGGTCAAAATCGGGTAAATGCGTTCAGGATTTGTCGACGAAAGTCGTGCATAATCTGTTAGCGTTAAAAAATCGACTGAATGTTCAGCAAGCTGTTGCGTGAGCGGGAGTACGGGGAATGTTGCGTGGCATTGCATTGACGGCCAGCTTGATGGCCGCGGTACCGGCGGTAGCCGGCGAGATGAGCGCCGACGAGGCTCGCCAGTTCGTCATGGGCAAGACATTCAGCTACACGTGCTTTGAAGGCACTCGAGGGCAGGGCCGCGTCAATCCCGATGGCTCTGTTGCCGGAACGATTCAGGTCCAGGGATCTGGCGCTGTGCGCTATGCGCATCTCCCGGCCAATACGCTGCAGCTCAGAGGCCAATCTGTTTGCGCCTCGCTCCGCGGCATGATGTTCCAGCCCTGCTTCAACCTTCAGCGCACGAGCGACAACAGTTTCCGCGGCGCGATCTCGGGTCTCGGTTTCATGTACTGCGAATTCACCCGGCATGGTCGAACGACGGTCGCGCACAGCATTCGCAGGAAGCAAAGCGCGCAACCGCTCGGCTTGCGCTCATCGCTCGCAGCCGACAACAACTGATTCATCCGTTCGCGGGGAAGATCATGCACGTCGTGGTGGCGTGCGCATAAAGCTTGCCTGCACGATCCTTAAGGTCTCCTTCGGACGTCGCAACCGTTCGTCCCCTGTGCACGATGCGTCCTTCCGCTCGCACGGGGCCTGTGTCTTTGCTCATCGGACGAACCAGATTGAATTTGAGTTCGAGGGTGGTCCAGGCGTCGCCTTTTCTGATCGTGGAAAATATCGCGCACCCAAGGGCGGAATCGAGCAATGTCGCGGCGAAGCCGCCATGCACGGTACCAATGGGATTGTAGTGACGGGATTCCGGCATGCCTTCGCAGACCGCGCGACCTTCCTCGACCTCGACCAGGTGAAAGC
>JBKPLN010000691.1:0-3040 GCA_046731635.1 Pseudomonadota bacterium
CTCCATGCTGCGCTTCTCCTTCTGATGCTTGAGGCCGTACACACGGACCTCGTTTCACCATCAGCCTGATGCGCAGCACCCAAATTCTTCAGCTATCCACAAAAACGTCGGCCGATTACCCCATCTATGGGCCAAAAGCAGACATTGCCGTTAAAACGCGGCGGCTTGCGCGATGCGCGTACGGTACACTGCCCTGAACTCGTTGTAGCGGGCGGATAGCAGCTCTGACTTGATAGTCGGTGCTTTATTAGGATGACCGGAATCGAACGGCGGCGCCGGGTCGTATTCGATGCCGAGCTGAATTCTTCTGGCCGTCGTCTCGCCTGCGACTTCGGCGATGACGCGAAGCCCGAAATCGATACCCGCGGTTACACCACCCCCAGTAATCACGTTGCCATCTATCACCACTCTTGCCTTTTCATGTGTAGCTCCAACGAGAGGCAAAAGATCAGTATAGGCCCAGTGCGTCGTAGCCCGTCGCCCTTTCAGCAGACCGGCCACACCCAGAACGAATGCGCCCGTGCAAACCGACGTAACGTACTTTGCAGCACCCGCCTGCTGACGGACGAATTCGATGGTCTCACGGTCATTGATAATACCGGCCACGCCTTCGCTCCCTCCCGGTATGCAGATCAAGTCGAGAGGCGGACAGTTCGCGAAGGTGTGCGTCGGCACAAGGCCAAGCCCGCAATCACTAGGAACGGGCGCCGCCGATTTCGCGACAATGTGGGTCGCTGATTGAGGAAGCCGCGAGAGCACCTGTAGAGGACCGGTGAAATCAAGCTGCGTCAGATCAGGGAAGATGACAAAGCCAATGTTGAAAAGCGGCATGTCTATAGCCCGTTCGTCCTATTCGATTTCCACCGGCCGACTACGGGGCCGATTGTGGGCAGCCACTCTGCGGTTTGAGTGGCGTTCGTGGCAAGTTCATGCAGCGCCAGCGACAGTGCAAGCGTCTTCACTTGGGTCGGAGTAAATGCCTCCAAGGCGCGCATGACGACGTCCGTCAAATTCGAGCGTGCTTCGGTGAGACGTCGATGGCGGGACCGGACATCTATAGTGCTCAAACGCAGATCATCGTGTTGCGTCGGCGCAAGTCAAATCGGATGCCATTTTTGGCTGTCGACAGGGTCGTTTGGGTTGGGCCTGCCACCTGTTTCCGAAGGCCCGCGGCGCGCTCGCCATCGTTCGACCGGATACCGTGGTTCGGTGGCATCGTGCAGGTTTCCGATTGTTTTGGCGCTGGAAGTCCAGTCATCGTCTAGGCCGTCCAGCGGTGCCAACTGAGATCCGACAGTTAATCCGGGAGATGACGCTGCTTTTGGCCTTTAATACTACTGAGGCTACCGCGGCCGGGCGGACAAAGGATAACGATCACAATGACTGAAAATGAGTGTGACGCCGTTCTTGCTGCACTGCGGAAACGGGATAAGCTTGTTTCATAACCGAGTCCGAAACCCGACGGAAACTTTTCGAATCATAAGGTAACATCGGTCGGCCAAAGGCAGTCGTGTATTAGTGAAGGGGGCGCACCGTGCCGCAGCCGCATAATTTCGATCCAGCAATGTTGCCGCCAACTATGCAACGGCGATGCCCGAGGTGCGGCGCGCCAATGTTAGTGTCGTCCATTGAGCGCACCGAAGATGGTGATCTAGACACGCGCATCTTTGAATGTACATCGTGCGCTAATGCGGTGACGGTAAAGGTCAAATTCCGTTATGCAGTGCAGTTGCGGTAGGCGCGAAGCGTGAGGCATTAGAAACCGAAATAAAGCTGCACCGCGACTTTTGCGAAAATCGCTAGCTTCAGCAAGTGAAATTCGTTTCGGCGTTAGTGCAGGCCTAATTCCGAAAGCAAAGAGTTGCTGCCATATAGACTTGAACATAATTAAGTCGGCTTCTGGCCTTTAGGCGATCATCGGATAATGTCAGCTTTGGCCCAAAGCGGACATCCCTATTCAGCGCAAGCGATTTCCAGTTTCGCCATCGCGCCGCCGAATTACCACCATCAAAATACCTGTGCGCGAGTCGAGGTTCAGCCGAACGCCCACGGATAATGATCCTATAGTCCGCGCCCATGCGAGGGAGAGCCACGCCGCTAGTGCTAGCGTTTTTGCTTATGACGCCCGACGTTCAGGCGTCGCCAGAGTGTATGACCAAGCAGGAGGCGCGCGCGAAATGGCCCACGAAGCCTATCTATTCGCACGGTTCGAGCCGCTGCTGGGATGACAAACCGCTGAGCAGCCGCCCTTCGACTACGCCGCCAGCAAAAACGTCGGATAGCATCACTACGGCGCGCGCGCTCGTCCTCCCGGCCCCTCGCCCGAAGGCGACAAAGACCGAAATCTCTTCCCCGTCGATGATCGTCAATGACACCGATCTGTTCAACGGCGCGCCAATGACCGGCTGGCGGGTGTTGATTGACATCAATGGCCACCAAGTGCCGGACCCGAACAACGGTGTCGACGGTTGCTGCTGGCCATCACTGGATACGTTGAAAGCGTTAATAGAGGCGGTGAAATGAACCGGTCGGGTGCATCACACGGATGCAAAGCGACTGGGAAGCGGAGCGTAGTTTAGTCGCTAGGCGTTAGCCTCAAGCGTGGCCGCAATGCGCGACAGCAGATTGCGGACCGCCACCGAAATATCACCTCTCCAATCGGAGAAGATCGGCTCGTCGTAGCCAATCTGGAAAGCCTCGATTTGCCGCAGTAAGGCGGCACAGCCCGCTACAGTGGTCGGGGTCGTGCTGAGCATTTCGTAAAGCGCGTCACAACTTTTCTCGCCCAGCTCGGTGGAGGCTTTTTCCAGCGCCTCTACTTCTGGGGTCGGATAAGTTTCATGCGCGAAGGATTGGCCAAACTCAATGTAGGCGGCCTGCGCTTTCTTGTAGCGTTCAACCGCTTCGATGGCGGGATCTATAAGCATCACCGTAATGTACCTTGATTAAAACAGCCGGATGAAGCAGGCGCGATCACTAAACACAAACCCAAAGCGGCAGCAGCGCATGTCTGATTGAATCATTGTCGCCTCCACCGGTC
>JBKPLN010000692.1:0-1990 GCA_046731635.1 Pseudomonadota bacterium
CTCTTGTTCGGATCCGCGAAGTGTCAAAGGCTTACGGCGTCGACCCCATCGGCCGGCCTTGGATTCAAACACGCCGTGGCAACGGGCACCGCAGTTAACGCACCGCCCGTCTGCGGACAGATTCCAAGCAGTCATGTCGTACCAATCGCGGCCAATCAACACTGCACCACACCCATAACAGTACGTAGCCTGACCTGCGGGGTCGTGAACATTCCCTGTATAGACGTAATGAAGGCCTGCATTCATAGCGATCTTACGTGCCCGCTTCAGTGTCTGCGGTGGTGTCGGCGGAACGTCCCTCATTTTCCAGTCCGGATGGAAGGCGGTGAAGTGCAAAGGCACATCGGGGCCGAGATGATCCATCATCCAGGCACTCTGCGCTTCGATTTCAATGGCTGAATCATTCTCACCGGGGATAAGCAGGGTGGTGATCTCGAACCAGACATTGGTCTCGTGCTTGAGGTACTCAAGCGTCTCAAGCACGGCGGCGAGCTTGCCTGAACAGAGTTTCTTGTAGAAACCCTCGGTGAAGCCTTTGAGGTCGATGTTGGCGGCATCCATGTGCCGAAAGAATTCGGCTCGCGGCTCCGGCGAAATGTAGCCTGCGGTCACCGCCACTGTCTTGATCCCCCGCTCACGGCAGGCCTGCGCCACGTCAACGGCATACTCCAGAAAGATCACGGGGTCGTTGTAAGTAAATGCAACGGATCGGCAACCGCTTCGCGCCGCCGCTTCTGCAATCGCTTCGGGCGAGGCCACATCCTGGATCCGGTCAAGGGTTTCGGCTTTTGAGATGTCCCAATTCTGGCAGAACTTGCAGGTCAGATTGCACCCCGCGGTCCCAAATGACAGAACCGGAGTGCCGGGCAAGAAATGATTGAGCGGTTTTTTTTCAATTGGATCGACGCAAAAGCCCGAGGAGCGACCATAAGTCGTGAGCACCATCTGCTCGCCTTGCCGGGCGCGCACGAAGCAGAGGCCGCGTTGGCCATCATGCAGCTTGCAAAACCGGGGGCAGACGTCGCACTGGATTCGGCCATCTTCCAGGAGATGCCAGTAGCGGCCCGGTTTGCCATGAACAGCTTGATTCACGTTGCAACCGACCTATTTTCGGAATCCTAGCACCAATTGGTGGTCAGCGATATCGGGGCAAGCGGATTCGAACCATGGTGGTCCGGCCATCGGCAGTAGCAGGCCAGTTTTATCCGGGTAACGCGGATCGTCTACGAAAGCAGGTCTCGGATCTTCTCGCTAACATCGCAATCCCCACGAAAACCGTCCCCAAGGCGCTTATCGCGCCCCATGCCGGCTATGTTTATTCTGGCGCGACCGCCGCGGCAGCATTTGCGACCCTTCGCAATGGTGCGCAGACGATCACGCGCGTCGTGCTCATCGGTCCGGCGCACTATGTTCATGTGCGCGGCATAGCAGCTCCAACGGTCGACGCGTTCGAAACGCCTCTTGGCCGCGTGCCGGTGGATAAGAGCGCCTTGGACGCCATTGCCGGCTTGCCGTTTGTCATTCAGGACGATTTAGCCCATGCGCCCGAGCACGCTCTCGAAGTTGAGTTGCCGTTCTTGCAGACCCTCCTCGCTTCCTTCCGAGTGGTGCCGCTGCTAGTCGGTGATGTGACGCCGGAAGAAATCGCACAGGTGCTGCTCCAGCTGTGGGACAGGCCGGGGACGCTAATTGTGGTCAGCACGGATTTATCGCATTATCACGACTACGAAACCGCGCGGCACTTGGACGCCGCGACTGCTGCGGCGATCGAGCATGGCGACTGGGCCAGTCTGGGCCCCCATCAGGCCTGTGGAAGCCAGGCCATAGCTGGTCTGCTGCTAGAAACGGGGCGCCGTGACCTGAAGATCCGGCGACTGTCATTGTGCAACTCCGGCGACACGGCAGGCGCCCGCGACCGGGTGGTGGGATACGGAGCCTGGATCTTCGCGTAAACGGCAGCGTGAACTGCCAGCACTTCCCATGTCTGCTT
>JBKPLN010000693.1:0-1649 GCA_046731635.1 Pseudomonadota bacterium
CGCCGCCCGAGGCATTCTATACCTTCAAGCATGCGCTGGTGCAGGACGCGGCGCACGACAGCGTGCTGCGCAATGCCCGGCGGCAGTTGCATGCGCAGATCGCCCAAGCGCTCGAAAGCCATTTCCCCGAGATCATCGAAAGCCAACCCGAGCTGCTCGCGCAGCATTATGCCGAGGCCGGGCTCATTGAAAAATCCATCGCTTATTGGGGCAAGGCCGGTCGGAGGTCTGTCGCCCGTTCGGCGATGAAAGAAGCTGCCGCGCAATTTCAAAAGGCGTTGGATCAGCTGGCGCTGCTGCCGGAGAACTCCGAACGTCAGCGACAGGAGCTCGAATTTCGCACTGCCCTGGGTGCAGTGCTAATCGCCGTCAAAGGTTTCAGTGCTGCGGAAACGGGCGATGCCTATGCCCGCGCACGAGAACTTTGGGAGCAGCTAGGCTCTCCATCGGAGTTCCTTCAAGTTCCCTACGGTCAATCCCTCTATCACGCAGTCCGCGGCGACCTCGATCTGGCACAGCGCTTGGATGAGGATTTGCGGCGTTTGAGCCTGAAACGAAATGATGCGGCCGGCCTGGTTATGGCTCATTGGTCCTCCGGTCGAGACCTGATGTTTGTCGGCAGGTTTGCTTCATCCCGATCGCATCTGGAGCAGGCGCTTGCGATTTATGATCCAAATACCCACCACTCTCTTGTTGAGCAGGCCGGATTCCACTTCCAGGTTGTTTTGCGGGTGTATTTGGCCCTGATCCTTTTCTGTCTCGGCTTTCCGGATCAGGCATTAGAATGGCACGGCGTGGCAATCGCCGAAGCTCGGGGGCTCCCTCATCCGCCGTCTTTACTTACGAGCTCGACATTCGGCTGCAGGCTGCTTTCGCTCGTCGGAGATGACCAAAGATTGGAAGAGCAGGTGGATGAAGTGAATGCGGTAACCGTCGAGCAAGGTTTCCCTTTCTGGGATGCGCTGGCAATGATCTATCGCGGATGGCTCAACGTCAAAAATGGCGATGCGGATGGGATTTCGATTCTGCGCACAGGTTTGAGCGCTTACCGCGCGACCGGAGCGGAGGTGTGGATGCCCCATCATATCGCCCTCCTGGCCGGGGCATATGAGATCTCAGGACAGATTGAAGAGGCCGTGACCCAATTGGACGAGGGTTTCCAGATCGTTGAACGAACAGGGGAACGCTGGCTTGAGGCGGAACTCTACAGACAGAAAGGCCGGTTGCTGCTGCGGCAGGGACATTCCAAGGCCGCCGAGGAACTGTATCGCAAGGCGGTGAGCATCGCCCGGGAGCAGGAGGCCAAACTCTGGGAGTTGCGCGCCGCCGTGAGCCTCGCCCGGCTGTGGCGCGACGAAGGCTGCCGCGCGGAGGCTCGCGACCTGCTCGTCCCGATCTACGGCTGGTTCGCCGAGGGCTTCGCCACACCTGACCTCAAAGAGGCCAAGGCGCTGCTCGACGAGTTGACATGAGCAGGTGACCAGTATCCTTACAGTCGGATGCGAATGTCCACTCCGGTTGGCACGATCAACCGCGAGCGTGATCTGCTTTTTTCGCGTCGCAATCGTGCCGACTTACAACGAGGAGGACATCATCGCGCTGGCTCCTCCACCAGTTGGTTTGCATTGAGGCGGGGGACGACCATGATC
>JBKPLN010000694.1:0-11475 GCA_046731635.1 Pseudomonadota bacterium
GGAGGTCTTTCGTTTTGCGGGGCGTTTCATCCCGCATCTGTACCGGCCCTCCCCGTGGCAAGGCAATCACGGTTTTAAGACCTGGCTGGTTGTCTGTGAGGGTCAGTTCGCCACCGTGCAGGCGCGCTACAGCAGAGGCAAGGCTCAAGCCAAGCCCGGACCCTGGTTTGGATCGGCTTTGTTCCAGTCTGACGAACCGTTCGACGGCGCGAGCGCGATCCGCCTCAGGAATGCCAGGTCCGCTGTCCGCAACCGTCAGGAGAATCCGGTCGCCCTCACTCATGGCGCGCACTACGATTTCGGCGGGCAAGCTATTTTCTTCCGCGCCCCGACACGGCTCTGTGTATTTGATGGAGTTGTCGATCAGGTTAGCAAGGGCCTGACTGATAAGTTCTCGATTTCCTCTGAGGGGCACCGGCGCGTCAGCTTGTACTTTCAGAGTAATGCCTTTTTCCTCCGCCAAGGCCTCGTACAGTTCGCCAACATCGTGCGCAATTTCCGCGGCATCGAATTCGCTCATATTTTCTCGGGCTTGACCGGATTCCGCGCGGGCGATCATCAGTAATGCGTTAAAGGTCCGTATAAGAGCGTCGGATTCCTCAATGGTGCTCTCCAGCGCGGAGCGGTAGTCAGCCTCGCTTTTTGCCGAACGCAACGCTTGCTCAGCGCGATTGCGTAAACGCGTGATCGGAGTTTTGAGATCGTGGGCGATGTTGTCGGAAACCTCCTTCAAACCGCGCATCAGTGCTTCGATACGCTCCAGCATCAGGTTGAGATTTCCTCCCAAACGATCGAGCTCATCGCCCGTGCCGGCAACCGGCAATCGGCCAGTCAGGTCACCTTGCATGATGGTGCGAGTGGTCTCCGTCATGGCGTCGACCCGACGCAGTACGCGCCGGGTAACAAACAGCCCGCCGACAAGGCCAAGCACGATCACAATCGCGATCGACCATCGTCCGGCTGACAGTACGATGTTGTAGAGCCGGTCACGTTCGTCGAGATCCCGGCCGACCAGCAAGCGAAACCCTCCCGGCAGTTGAAAGACGCGCGCCAGCGCTCGGTGCTCCGGGTGATCGGCCGCATCGGACTCATCAAGTCTGCGATAGGCCGTTTCCGTCCAGCCGGGGTTGTCGAGCGTGCCGGCCGGCAACGTGGTGACGTTGCCGGCGAGTGTTTCTCCAGCGAAGGTTGTAACGAGATAAAGGCTCGATCCTGGTCTTCGTGCCCGTGCGTCGACTACGGCAACCAGCCGCCTGATGCCGCCAAGGCGATATTGCTCGGACAGCCCGGTGATTTCGGCGTTGACGGTGTCCGTGATCTGTTCGGTGATGAGACGGCGGGTATTAAGGGCGAAATAGCCAAGCAGGAATGCTGCAAACAGCGCGAATACGGTCAAATAGACCAACGTCAGCTTAAACGTGGTCGTCCGAAAAAGTTTACCGAGCGCCGTCACGTATCATGTATCCCGCGCCGCGGATCGTATGCAGGAGCGGCTGGGAGAAACCTTTATCTATTTTCGAACGCAAGCGCGAGATGTGCACGTCAATGACGTTGGTTTGGGGGTCGAAGTGATAATCCCACACATTTTCCAATAGCATAGTACGAGTGACGACCTGGCCGGCATGCTGCATCAGGTACTCGAGGAGGCGAAATTCGCGTGGCTGCAGCGAAATCTCTTCCTCGCCACGGTGTACCTGGTGCGACAATCGGTCGAGCTTGAGATCGCCCACTCTCAGCACCGTTTCCTCGCCCCGGCCGCCCCGTCGGCGTGCCAGCACCTCCACGCGCGCCAGCAGCTCGGAGAACGAATATGGCTTGGGCAGGTAGTCGTCGCCGCCGGCCCGCAGTCCCTTGACCCGGTCATCGACCTGACCAAGGGCCGAGAGAATCAGGGCGGGCGTCTCCATGCCCTTGGCCCTCAGCGCGCCGATGACGGCCAGGCCGTCCCGTTTGGGCAGCATGCGGTCGACGATCAACACGTCATATTGACCCCCGAGGGCCATAGCGAGGCCATCGTCACCATCCGTTGCGGCGTCAGCGACGTGGCCCACCTCACGGAAGGCCTTGACGAGATAATCCGCGGCGTCGCGGTCGTCCTCAATGACCAAGAGGCGCATGGTGACCCGATCCGGTTGCGCTTCGGCCATCCTACCGAAAGGGCGCTGCCCGTTGAAATCTGGATAAGTGGGCATCGGTCACACCAATTCCAGTCAATTCCGTGGCGCGTGCCTGCTGCGTTTACGAGAGGGGGTGGCAGATACCCACCACCCCCTCTGCGACCCCACCCCAGCGGGGGCGACGGATGCCGGGGTTGGAGTTCGTACCGAAAGCGGCCGCCTTCAATGCGCGCCCGCCTTCCGCAATTGCCGGGACGGGCTCGACGCCCGTCCCGTTGAGGGCAGACCTACCGGCGGGGGCGACGGATGCCGGCGGTTGTCCCCAAAACTCACCCGCGCGCGAGCGGGAGGGCAACGAACCGCAAGGTGTCACCCTTTTTCACTCGAACGAGAACGCTTCGCTTACCTTCCGTGCGAGCGCTGTTGACCACGTCGCGCACGTCAGCAGGCGTGGACACGGATTTGCCGCCGATCTCGAGGATCACATCGCCAGTCGAGAACCCTTGGTCCGCGGCAATGCCATTGGAGTCGACGCCCGTCACAACGACCCCCTCCGCCCCGGAGCCGGCGACGCGCGCTGCGGGAGCGAGCGAGAGCCCGAGCTTGCCGACGTCGGCATCGTTCTCGGCATCTCCAACGCTTGCCCGCGCTTCCTTCGAATTTGGCAACTCACCGAGCGTCAGCGTGATTGTCTTCTCCGCGCCTTTGCGAAGGACGGTCAGCTTGACCGAGGTCTTGGGAGCCATTGCTCCAATCTTCTTGGCAAGATCACGAGCGTCCTTGACCTCTTTGCCGTCAACCGAGGTGATGATGTCACCGGCTTCGATCCCGGCCTTCTGGGCGGGGCTGTTGGCCTGAGGCTCGGCGACAAGTGCGCCTTCCGTTTTCTTGAGACCAAGGCTGTCAGCGATCTCCTGCGTTACCGGCTGAATTTGAACACCGATCCAGCCGCGCGTTACTGACCCGCGGTCCTTGAGTTGCGCGACAACACTGTTCACGGTCTCGGCGGGAATTGCAAAGGCAATACCAACCGAGCCACCCGAGGGAGAAAAGATCGCCGTATTGACGCCGATCACATTGCCGTCGGTGTCGAACGTGGGCCCGCCAGAGTTACCCTTGTTGACCGGAGCGTCGATCTGGATGAAGTCATCATAGGCACTTGCGCCGATATCGCGACCACGTGCCGACACGATGCCGGCGGTGACGGTGCCTCCGAGGCCGAACGGATTCCCTACCGCAAGAACCCAGTCCCCGATGCGCGGTGTTTTGTCGGATAGCTTCACGTACGGGAATGGCCCGTCTTCGACTTTGATCAGTGCAAGATCTGTACGGGGATCACTGCCAATCACCTTGGCTTTGTGCGTCTTGCCGTCGTCGGTGGTGACCTGGACGCTCTCGGCTTTTTCGACGACATGATTGTTTGTAACGGCATAGCCATCGGCTGAAATGATGAAGCCGGAGCCCTGGCCAGTAACAAAGTTGCGGCCTCGGCCTCGCGGCATACCCTCGGACCCATCAGGAACGTCAGGCATTCCAAAACGACGGAAAAAGTCGCGCAATCCCGGAGGAACGTCGCCGCTGCCTAATCCGCTGGTTTGCGCGCCGCCATCGACCTTGACGCGCACGGAAATCACAGCAGGTTTAACTTTCTCGACAATGTCGGCGAATCCGACCGGCGCTTGTACCTTGCCGGCCTGCTCGGAAAGATTCTGCGCGATCGCGGCGGGATAGGTGCCTTTGAAACTAAAGTCCGGCGAAGCGATGAACGCCGCGGTACCGAGGCTGGCAATGGTGGTGGCGAGAAGGATGAACCGGCGACCACTAAGCACGCGCGGCTTCTTCGGATTGTCAGGAGCGGAAAAAACGCTCGGCTTCATCAGCAGATCTCCATCGGATTCTTTTGGCGCGCAAGCGCGCGGTTTCGAACCCTAAAGATGGTGCGACGAGCCTTACGAGGTCCTGTCGGCAGGATTAAACTTTTGTAAGATTCGGAATCGGGAACGTTTTGAAATTCTCAAGACCATTCAAGGTTTCGGAACTCTGTCATCAACTAAAGTCGAAAGCCTGCGCTCCTCGTCCTGGCTGAGCGCTTCGGCTCCAGAAGCTGTTGGCTTTTGTCGACGCACTTTGATCATTAGGCCGATGAGCCCCGCAATTAGCACCGCTGGCGGCAATCCCCACAAGAGAATCGTATGCCATTCGAGGGGCGGCCTGAGCAGCACGAAGTTCCCGTAGCGGGATACCAAGAAATCGAGCACCTGCTGGTCGGTATCGCCTTGGGTCAGCCGCTCGCGCACAAGGAGCCGCAGGTCGCGGGCCAGTGGCGCCTCCGAATCATCGATCGACTGGTTCTGGCAGACCATGCAACGCAACTCGCGCGACAAATTACGCGCACGACTCTCCAAGACAGAATCCTTCAGGATCTCGTCGGGCTGGACGGCTTGCGACTGTCCTGACGCGAGGAGCGCGACGAACAGAATCATAAATGCGTGGCGCCACATGCCCTACTCTGCTGGCTGCATCATTGATTTCGTTGCCGGCCTGGGGATGCCAATTCGAAGTCTGCGATCCGATAACGACAGCGCCGCGCCAACAGCCATGACTACCGCACCCAGCCAGATCAAAAGCACCAATGGCTTATGATAAAGTCTGACCGAGACTGATCCGTCGCCATTGACGTCGCCAAGTGACAGATACAGTTGACTGAACCCTCGCGTCAGTAGCGCTGCCTCTGTCGTTGTAGTTGCGCGGGCCGTGAAACTGCGTTTGGACGGCTCCATGGTAGCAATCGGAACGCCTCCCTCACGCACAGTAAATCTCGCAGCGGCTTCCCGATAGTTTGGTCCGGAGCGTTGAACAAGACCTTCGAACACTAGCTCATATCCGGAAAGCGACACGGTTTGCTTTGGCTTCATCGCCACGATGAGTTCGCTTGCCCAGGTGCTCACACCCACTATCCCGAGCAACGATACCGCAATCCCGATATGCGCCAGCGCCGTGCCCCAGACAGAGCGTGGCAAACCGATCGCGCGCTGCCACCCCGCCGACAAGGGCACGCGAAACAATCCGATGCGTTCAGCAATGTCGGTCATTGCCCCCATCATTATGAAAAAGGCCAAGCCGATGCCTAACGGTGCCAAGTCTGATCTTCCGCCTTCCGCAATGAATGTCAGCACGACGACAACAATGGCAACGCCAAACGCGGCGAACAGGCGTTGAGCCACGCCAAGAATGTCGCCTCGTTTCCAGGCCATGAGCGGACCGAACGGCATTGCAATCAGCAGCGGAAAAAAGAGCGGCGCAAAGGTGAGATTGAAAAACGGTGCCCCGACGGAAATCTTCTCACCGGTGAACGCCTCGAGGGCCAAAGGATATAGTGTGCCGATGAAAACCGTCAGACAGGCGGTGGTCAGAAAAAGATTGTTGAACACAAGCGCGCCCTCACGAGAAATCGGGGCAAACAAACCCCCTTGTTTGAGCGTCGGCGCGCGCCACGCAAACAGAATCAAACCACCACCGATGAACAGCATCAGAATGGCCAGGATGAAGACACCCCGCGCAGGATCATTGGCAAAGGTATGCACTGACGTGAGTACGCCTGATCGAACCAGGAAGGTGCCTATCAACGAAAGCGAGAATGCAAGTATGGCGAGAAGAATCGTCCAGATCTTCAACGCGTTCCGCTTCTCCATCACCACAGCCGAATGCAAAAGAGCTGTGCCGGCAAGCCACGGCATCAGCGAAGCATTCTCCACAGGATCCCAGAACCAGAACCCACCCCAGCCGAGTTCGTAATAAGCCCAATACGAGCCCATCGCGATGCCGATGGTGAGAAACATCCAGGCTGCCAGCGTCCACGGCCGAACCCAGCGGGCCCAGGCAGCATCAATGCGTCCTTCGATCAGCGCAGCTATTGCAAACGAAAACGCAATCGAGAACCCGACGTAACCGAGGTAAAGCAGCGGTGGATGAATGGCTAGGCCGATGTCTTGCAGAATCGGATTAAGGTCGCGCCCTTCGAATGGGGCCTGTGACAGCCGCGCGAAAGGATTGGACGTAAACAGAATGAACAAATAGAAGGCGCAAGCGATCCACGATTGCACCGCGAGCACATGCGCTTTCAGCACAGAAGGCAAGTTCGTGCCGAAACTGCCTACGAGCGCGCCGAAAAGCGACAGTATCAACACCCACAAAAGCATGGAACCTTCGTGGTTTCCCCATACGCTGGTGATTTTGTAGATCAACGGCATCATCGAGTGCGAATTTTCGTAAACCGTCGCAACCGAAAAATCCGATGTCACATAGCAGCCGACCAGCGCCAGGAAGGCGAGCCCAACAAACACGAACTGCATGATCGCGGTCGAGGCAGCAAGCTGCATCAAGGAGGAGTCATTGGTGCGCGCGCCAACAACCGGCGCAATCGCCTGGATCATTCCAAGCGCAAGCGCCAGCACCAAAGCATAATGCCCCAGCTCGGGAATCATTTGGTATTGCTCCCCGCGTTTTTGGCTTCACCCTCCTGCCATCGTCCGCTTTTTTTCAGCGCGTCTACAACCTCACGCGGCATATACCGCTCATCGTGCTTGGCAAGCACCGTATCGGCGGCAATCATTCCGCCGGATTCGAGTTTACCTTCTGCCACGACCCCCTGCCCTTCCCGAAACAGGTCCGGAACGATGCCTCGATAGTGTACCGGGATGTCGGTTTTTCCGTCGGTCACCGCGAAGCGCACCAGCAGATTGTCGCCGCGTTCCACGCTTCCTGGCTTCACCAGTCCACCAATCCTCATTCGTGTGCCTGGCACGACACGCTTTTCGGCAACATCGGTGGGCGAATTGAAGAACACGATGGAATCACGCAACGCGCCGAGTACCAGTGCCGCAGCGATCGCAAGCACACCCAAGCTTGTGCCGATCAGAACCAGTCGTCGTTGCTTGCGGGTCATTCCGTGTCGTTCAGCCTTCAAGCCCCAGACTCTTGATCATGTCTTCGATTCGGCGGAGCTTATCGGGATCATTGGCGAGTGCGCGCTTGGCATCGGCAGCGGCTGCGTGGGCTTTGTCTCGTTCTCCCAGCACCATATAGGCGCGCAACAGCCGTTGCCAGCCATCAACGTCGTTTCCATTCTCCTTCAGGCGATCCGCGAGACGGGCGACCATGCCACGGATCATTTCTCCCCGATCCTTTTCGCTCATGGCACGCGCGGCGGCAACGTCTTCGCCAGTTGGCCCTGGGGCCGACGCTATGGATTGATCGTCCCCCACGCGCGCGAGTGCGTCGCGCACCACCGGTAACCAGGGCGCATCAGCCGGCGCTTTGTTGATCATTTCGCGCCAGATCGCAGTCGCCTGCGCGCGATCGCCATCCTGCTCAGCGGCGATGCCCATGTAAAACCGTGCCTTGGATTGGCCCGGGTCGAGCGCGAGCGAGCGCTCGAACGCCGATTTGGCATCCGATGTAACGATGCCATTGGCAGCCGCAGTCAGGGCTTCGCCAAGATCGGAATGCCGTTCGGCATTTTCGCCGTTCAACGCGAGCAGCTTGCGGCGGGCATTCACCGCGTCCTCGAAACGGCCGAGCCTGAGATAAACGGGTGCCAGAACTTCGTAACCCCGAGCGTCATCCGGATTGCGTTCCAGATGCGCCTCAACTTTCGACACAAGACTGGCGATCGATTGATCCTGGTGGACGGCTTGCAATCGAGCGTTCAGCGGCTGACCCGGCAACTGCGGCGAACCAATCGCAAGATAGAGCGTCAGCGCTACGACCGGGAGCATGACGACAGCGCCAAGCGCTGTCGCTCTGCGACGCCAGAGCGCGGACCCGATTGGAATCGAATGGGCGAATTCAGCGGCATCGGCTGCGGCAATAAGACGCCGGGAAACTTCCGCTCGCGCCGCTTGGGCATCGACTTCTCCGATCCGCCCCGCGCTCCGGTCCCGCTCGATTTCGTCGAGTTGATCGCGATAGACGGCGATGTCGCTTCCCGCCTGCACATTAGCAGTCTGGCCCAAAGGCCATAAAACAGCGAAAACCGCAGCGGCTGTCATCACCCCAAATAGGAGCCACAGGAACATAGGGCCTTCCGTTTGCCAGGCCAAAAAAGGGCGCCGGACGAGGGCATACATCACGCCCGACCATGGCGGCAATGCGCAAGTCCCGCGTATGGCGCGAGAAAAGCAGGCTTCAGGCGCGCGCTGCTTTGTTTTCTGCGGCGCTGGCCACTTCGGCGGCTTTTCCCAGCAGTGCGGCGTATTCCCGGCCAAACACCTTGGCGCAAAATCGGACTGCTGCGTCGACCTGGGATTGCCGGAAACCACGGTCGGCGTCACCAGCGTGCCTCAACCCCTCGAGCAGCGTGCGCGTGCCGCTGTCAAGATTGTGTCGCAGCTCGCTCAGCGCGCGCTGGGTCATTTCATTGATGGCGAGCTCGCCGGCAAAATATCGGCAGACTCCTACAAATTCGACCAACGCTTCGACTTCGGCGACTTCGTTCGGATCGAGAACCGAATTCGGACGAGTTTCTCTTGGCGTTCGCGGCCGCAGCAGACGCTGTACGCGCCCGGGCATGGACTCTATTTCGGCGCGAAGCAAATCGGAAATTTGCGTTCTCTGTGCCGCGAGCGCACGGCCCCATGTGCTGTCCACCGGCAGCGCCAACTCGGTGCGCAGGCCGCGTGCCGAATCGTGGATCGTCTTGAGCAACGAGCCGACCGCAATGCCTTGGCCAGTGCGCAGATCTTCTCGCAACTCAGCAACCATTCTTTCAAGTTCGGCGAGAATAATGTTTACGGCAACGCCATAATTTGTTTCCGCAACACGCGCAGCGGTGTCGCTACCCGCGGCCTTCACTCCAAGTCGAATCAGTTGCCATGGCGCTGTCATTCGGCTCATGACTGTCAGCAATGCATACAGAAACAACTCACCATCACGCGCAGCGGCGCCCTCGATCATTGCCTGGCATTCATCGAGCTCGTCATTGGCTAAATTGCCGATCTGCAGTGGCAACCGGGAAGCAAGCGATGCGAGAACGTCCCGCCCTTTGAGAGCGCATTTGAGTGCGGCAAGTTCTTCGGCTGCGCGCGGCGTGCCGATCTGTTGCAAAAGCCGTCTTCGAAGTCTTCCATCCTCTGCCGCGGCAGAATAACTCGCCTCGATTGCCGCGGCGACCCGATCTTGAAAAATGCGGGTGAGCCGTTCGATTTTTGCCTGGTCAAGATCGAGCATTGCCCTGCTGACATCCGAAGCCATGGCATTGGCATCGTCCGGCAAGAGATCGCGCCGAACCCAATTCCACAATGCTTCGAGTGAGGAGCGCGCGACGCGACCCGGATGCTGGTGATCGCCGCGATCGTCGACGAGAAACGGCTCAAGTGGCTTGAAGAGGAGTTGAGCAGACCAGTCGATATTGTAAGCGTCGTCACGCTGCTCGCGTAGAATACGGCGCAATTCCAGCAAGACCAGATCGGCGCCCGCGACCTCATCGCCGCGAAGCACGCTTCGCTCGAGCTCACCGACAAGCATCGAATGCGCGCTGGGCGAAAGTTCGCGCAGAAATTGCCGCAGCCGCTCGACGGTCGTATTGCCGCCCGCCATCCCGGTTGATCCGAATTCAAGCCCTTTGGCTTGATACGGCGCGGCGCGTTAAGGCTTCATTAAGTGTGGCGGCGAGGATCAGCCGACCGCCGTCCAGGTGCCGTCCGCGTTGCGGCAGGCCGTGCCGCGAGCGGTCTGTGGCTGGCCCTCAATATAGATCGTGTGAGTGAAAGAACGGCAATTGCGACCAGCCTGCTGGTATGCCGGTCCAGGGACAATAGTGCCATAGCGGCCGGAATCGGGATTTCGCCAGGATACTGGAGCGCCTGATTGGCCACGTTCCAATGCATCCATTTGCGCTGCGTAAGCGCGTTGCTTGTCCTCATCGTCGAGAGCCGCCCCGATGCGATTGCCGATCAATCCGCCCAGGACCCCGCCAATCGCCGCACCAGCGACTCGACTTCCTGTCCCTCCGCCTGCCACCGCCGCTCCTAGCAAGGCGCCGGTGCCGGCCCCTACCAGGGTTCCTCCGGTCTCCTTTGGACCCGCGGCCGGTCCTGGTCCCGGGCTCACGTCCGGGCCGGAAGCGCAGGCAGCGAGCGTAAGACCGACAACCGCGACAGCAACGAACCTGGGCGTGGGCATTTCGAACCCCGAAACGGCTTGAGAAAAGCAAAACGAAAAGCGTCGCATTAGTCTATCGAGAGGGACGAATGGGGCAAAACTCCGGCGCATCAACCGATAGAACTACGTCGGCGTTGCCGGCAGGACCAGTTCTGCGCGCAATCCGCCAAGTGGCGCGGTACCCAGCGTCAGGCTACCGCCATAGAGCGCCGCAAGTTCGACCACGATCGAAAGCCCCAGGCCAGAGCCAGGCTTGGTCTCGTCGAGCCGTTGGCCTCGTTTTGCGACCTGTTCGCGCTCGGATGGAGACAGGCCGCGTCCATCATCATCAACAATGATTCGAATAGCCTGACGGTCATTGACCTGATCAGTCGCCTCGCGGACCACCTCGATCGAAACGCGAGACGTTGCCCATTTGCAGGCATTATCAACAAGGTTTCCCATCATCTCTTCAAGGTCAGGGCGCTCGCCCTGAAATTGGGCGCTTTCGTCGGCGTGCACGTCGATCGTTAGGTTCTTGTCGCGGTGGATTTTTTCCATCGTCCGCGCTAGCGCGGTAACGACAGGCTTAACTTCGGTGACCGAACCGACAACGGTGGCGCGAGCGGCAAGATGCGCGCGCTCCAGATGGCGGGCGACCTGATCGCGCATGATGTCCGCTTGCTCACGCACCTTTTCGGCAAATGGCTCGCCGTCTCGGGTCGTAGCTTCGTTCACCATCACGGACAGCGGAGTTTTCAGTGCATGGGCCAGATTGCCGACATGCGTGCGGGCCCGCTCCACGATTTGTCTATTGGCTTCGATCAGAGCATTCGTTTCGCGTGCCAGCGGAGCAATTTCTTCAGGGAACGTTCCTGTCAGGCGTTCAGAGCTGCCAGAGCGTATAGCTGCCAAGTCGTCAGTAATCCGTTTAAGCGGGGCAAGTCCAAAACGAACCTGAAACACAGTAGTGAGCAGCAGCACTGCAGCTAGGATGGAAAACGTAATAATGAGCGCCTGGTCGAACGAGCGCATTTCGTCTGAAATCTCGGCGGCGTCGCCGGCAACCGCAACGAGGTAACGGCCTTCGTCGCCGAGGTCTATATTTCTCTCGACGAGCCGGAGCCGCTGATCCTCAGGCCCGGATACATACCCCTCGCGGGAGCCATTGGGGCTGGCGGCAATACCATAGTCCTGTAGGTGCGGCAGACCGCCATCC
>JBKPLN010000695.1:0-2841 GCA_046731635.1 Pseudomonadota bacterium
ATAATCCGTCCATGTTCCATGACGTAATACCGGTCGGCAACGGTCGAAGCGAAACGGAAGTTTTGCTCGACCAGCAGAATGGTAAATCCCTGCTCCTTGAGTGCGCGGATGGTCTTGCCGATCTGTTGAATAATAACAGGAGCAAGGCCTTCTGTCGGTTCGTCCAGCAACAATAGTCGCGCGCCGGTACGCAGGATACGCCCGATCGCCAGCATCTGCTGCTCGCCGCCGGAAAGCTTGGTGCCCTGGCTGGAACCCAGCCGTTCCTTCAGATTGGGGAACAAGTCAAAAATGCGGTCCAGCGTCAGTCCACCGGGTTTGACGACCGGCGGAAGCAACAGGTTCTCCTCGACACTCAGGCTGGAAAATACGCCCCGTTCCTCGGGACAAAACGCCACGCCGGCGCGAGCGATCTGATCGGAAGTGCGGGCAATCAGTTCCTCGCCCTGGAAAAGCACAGATCCCGTCCGGTTGGTTACGATCCCCATGATTGATTTCAGGGTCGTGGTCTTGCCGGCTCCATTGCGTCCAAGCAGGGTGACCACTTCGCCTCCCCGCACGTCGAAAGTTACTCCGTGGAGGATGTGGGACTCGCCGTACCAGGCCTGCAGATCCTTCACGGCAAGAAGCGGCGTGCCCGGGTCAAGCATGACCGACCCCCATATAGGCCTCACGCACTTCAGGATTGTTGGAGACCGTGTCGTAGTCGCCTTCCGCCAGGATTCGTCCTCGCGTCAGCACGGTAATGTGGTGGGAGAGATCTGCCACGACGGAGAGATTGTGCTCGACCATCAACACGGTTCGATCGGCCGAGACGCGTTTAATCAGCTGCGCCACGCGATCAATGTCCTCGTGACCCATGCCCGCAGTTGGTTCGTCAAGCAGCAGCATCTCCGGATCGAGCGCCAACGTGGTGGCAATCTCAAGCGCACGCTTGCGGCCATAAGGAAGTTCGACCGCCAACCAGTCGGCGACAGAAGACAGACCGACATCGGCGATCAATTGCATCGCCCGCTCATTTAGATCGTTGAGAACAGTGTTCGGTTGCCAAAAATCGAATGAGCCGCCACGCCGACGCTGCAGAGCGATGCGCACGTTTTCGAGCACAGTCATGTGCGGGAAAACCGCGGAAATCTGAAACGAGCGCACCAAGCCGAGCCGCGCAACATCCGCAGGCTGCACGTCAGTGATGTCCTGACCTTTGAAAAGTATGCGACCGCGCGTGGGGCTGAGAAATTTGGTGAGCAAATTGAAACAAGTGGTCTTGCCCGCGCCATTCGGACCGATCAAAGCGTGAATAGTCCCCCGCCTGACGCGAAGGCTCACGCCGTTGACGGCGATAAAGCCTGCAAATTCCTTTGTGAGATCCTCAGTCTCGAGGATCATTTCTTCACTCATGCGCGGCAATCCCTCGGCGTCCATTCTTGGCAGGTTTTCGCGGCAGGCGGCAAGGGCTACGAAAGATTCACCCGTCCTGCTAAGTGACTGATAATACTGGAAGGGCGCCGGTCGGGTCAGCTACCGCTCTTGAACCTCTTCGCCAATGCGTCCGCATTGCGGGCGAGCAGGCCCACGTCGGCGCCGACCGCTACGAACAGGTAGCCCCATTCGATATACCGACGTGCTTCGTCCTCGTTGCTGGTCAGGATGCCGGCCGGTTTGCCGAGCGCCTTGAGCCGCTTCACCGCGTTTTCGATCGCCTTCTGCACATCGCTGTGCTGCGGGTTCCCCAGGTGACCGAGCGAGGCCGCGAGATCGGAAGGGCCTATGAAAACGCCATCGATCCCCTCGACCTTGGCAATTGCTTCAATTTGGTCGAGGGCGCTACGCGTTTCTACCTGCACCAGCACGCAAATCTCGTCGTTCGCCTTGGTCAGATATCCCGGCACCCGGCCGTAGCGGCTGGCCCTGGCAGCCACGGACACCCCGCGAACTCCCTGGGGCGGATACCGCGTCGAAGCGACCGCGCGCCTGGCCTCTTCGACATTCTGCACGTAGGGAAACAGCAGTGACTGAGCACCGATATCGAGCGCGCGTTTTGCCAACACGGCATCGTTCCATGCCGGGCGGATGATCGGCGTTGCCGTCCCGCGTTGAATGGCCTGCAGCTGGGTGACCAGATCGGGGATCTCATTGGGCGAATGTTCTGTATCGAGCAGGATCCAGTCGAATCCGCTTTCAGAAATCACTTCGGCGGCGATATTGCTGCAAAGGCTCGACCATAACCCGATCTGCAGCTTGCCCTGACCGAGCGCACGCTTGAAGGAGTTGGTTTCAAATTCGACCATGTTTGTGCCCGTCATACAAATTGAATAGCAAGTCCGCCGAGAGTGCCGAAATCAGCATGCAACGTGTCGCCCTTCTGCGCGAATACGACACGGGTGAATGAGCCGGCAAGAACAATATGCCCGGGCTGAAGCGCATGCCCGAGTGGACCAATCTTGTTGGCGAGCCAGGCCACGCCGAGCGCCGGGTGACCCAGCACTCCGGCGGCCAGGCCGGTCTCCTCGATCTCCGAATTGCGGTACATGATGCCCCCCACCCAGCGCAGATCGATATCCATCGGTCCAACTGGCCGCCCGCCCATCGCGATGCCCGCCGCGGCGCCGTTATCCGCAACTGTATCGACGATCTTGCGCTGATCTTGCAGGCGCGCATCGACGATCTCGATCGCGGGGATCACATATTCGGTGGCACGCAAAACATCGGTCAGACCGACGCCAGGCCCCCTCAACTGTTTGCCCATGATGAAAGCGAGTTCGACCTCGACACGCGGCTTGCAATAGTCGGAATGCTTGACCTTGGCGCCATCGGCAATCAGTTGGTCATCAAGGATGTAGC
>JBKPLN010000696.1:0-11761 GCA_046731635.1 Pseudomonadota bacterium
CGGTCTCACCCTGCCAGGCTTCGCCTTCGTTCACCGGTTGATCGCCGATTGCGGCGGTCCCATGCACGACAAAAATAAAGCGGGGCGCGGGCAGCAGTCGGAATTCGGATTTGTCGGCGTTCGAAAGAACATCTTCGTAAAGCCGCAACATCGGATGCATTATCGATCTCCTGCCCTCCAATTCGCGAACGGTTCTGCATTGCCGTTCGTCTATCGTGGATAAAGTTTACTTCTCCCGCTCAATGGCGCGCCAGCCAATGTCGCGGCGGCAAAAGCCGTCCGGCCAATTGATGCGATCGATGGCCGCATAAGCGCGGGCTTGCGCCTCGCGAACGGTCTTGCCGCGCGCAGAAACATTGAGCACGCGCCCGCCATTGGCGACAATTCGGCCGTCATCGGCCTTCGTGCCGGCATGAAAAACTTCCACGCCCTCGATCTGCGCGGCCGCATCGAGACCCTCAATGGTCGATCCTTTGTTGTAGTTGCCCGGATAGCCTTTCGCTGCCATTACCACCGTCAGCGCGGCGTCGGGATACCAGCGCAAATCAAAATTCTTTAGCTGTCCGTCGCAAGCTGCAAGAAGCGCGGGCACCAGATCAGACATCAGGCGCAGCATCAGGACCTGGCATTCCGGGTCTCCGAAACGCACGTTGTATTCGATGAGCTTCGGGCCATCCTTGGTAATCATCAATCCGGCAAACAGAACGCCCTTGTACGGCGCGCCGGCGCGTTTAAGGGCCCGCACGGTGGGGTGGATGATCTCGTCCATCACACGCCGATTTGTATCCTCGGTCATGACCGGTGCAGGCGAATATGCGCCCATGCCACCCGTGTTCGGACCCTTGTCGCCGTCGCCGACGCGCTTGTGGTCTTGCGCCGACGCAAGCTGGATAGCGGTCTCCCCGTCACAAAGCGCGAAAAACGAGGTTTCCTCGCCGACGAGGCATTCCTCGACCACGATCTCCCAGGCAGGGGCGCCGAGACCGCCGCCGAACATCATGTCGATGGCAGCCTCGGCCTCCGCGATCGTTTCCGCAACAACAACACCTTTCCCGGCGGCAAGCCCGTCGGCTTTCACAACGATCGGAGCGCCATTCTTGCGGACGTAATCCTTCGCCGCGCTCGCGCCTTTGAAGCGTTCGTAAGCGGCCGTGGGAATGTTATTGGCCTTGCACAGGTCCTTGGTGAAGCCTTTCGAGCCTTCGAGACGCGCCGCCCATTTGGTCGGACCAAATGCCTTGATGCCGGCGGCTTCCAGATCGTCGACGATGCCGGCACACAAGGGCACTTCCGGCCCGATCACGACTAGGTCGATTTTTCTGTCTCTGGCGAATGCAATCACCGCATTGTGGTCCGCGGGATCGATCGCCACACATTCAGCCTCGCGCGCGATGCCCGCGTTGCCCGGTGCGCAATAAAGTTTGTCGGTCAGCGGGCTGGCGGCGATTTTCCAGGCTAATGCGTGCTCGCGTCCGCCGGAACCGATAATGAGGATGTTCATGAGCCTCGCGGCTGGTCTTTCGTGGATGGTTGCGGTTTGGTGTAGCATGGCACGTTGTGCCCGCAAGAGATTCGACCCATATGGCAGAGCCTGCGCTAGATAACGTTGTGGAATGGACCGTCTCGGAGCTTTCGGCGGCGCTCAGGCGCACCGTCGAGGATGCTTACGGGTACGTGCGCGTGCGCGGGGAAATTTCCGGCTTCAAGGGGCCGCATTCGTCGGGCCATGCCTATTTCGCTCTCAAGGATGAGGACGCCTGCATTGAGGCCGTGATCTGGAGAACCACCTATGGCCGAATGCGCGTCAAGCCCGAGGAGGGACTTGAAGTTGTCGTTACGGGCAGGTTGACGACATTTCCGGCACGCTCGAAGTATCAAATTGTCATCGACAGCCTGCAGCCCGCCGGTGTCGGCGCGCTGATGAAACTTCTGGAAGAACGCAAAAAGAAGCTTGCCGCCGAAGGATTGTTCGATGACGCACGCAAGCAGCTTTTGCCTTTCCTTCCCGAAGTGATCGGAGTCGTCACCTCGCCAACCGGCGCAGTCATCCGCGACATTTTGCATCGGCTTGAGGACAGGTTTCCGCGCCGCGTGCTGGTCTGGCCGGTACGGGTGCAGGGCGAAACCGCGTCGGCCGAGATTGCTAATGCCATTCGCAGGTTCAACGATTTTCCTCAGGATGGGCCGCTGCCACGGCCCGACCTGATCATCGTCGCCCGCGGGGGCGGCTCCCTCGAAGACTTGTGGCCATTCAACGAAGAGATCGTTGTAAGGGCGGCAGCCGCAAGCATGATTCCGCTTATCTCCGCTGTAGGTCACGAGACCGATGTCACCCTGATCGATTTTGCCGCCGATCGGCGCGCGCCCACGCCTACCGCCGCTGCGGAAATTGCAGTTCCGGTGCGCGCCGAACTGATGATTTCACTTGCCGATCTTGGCGCGCGCAAGCTTGCCTGCTGGCGTCGTAACATCGATCGACATCGGAAGGAGCTTCGCCTTCTCACGCGGGCGTTGCCGGCGCTCGATGAACTGTTGGCGATTCCACGCCAGCGGCTGGATGCCTGCGCTGGGCGGCTGCCGCGGGCGCTGCGTGCCAATGCCCAAATTCACCACACGCACTTGACGCGCGCCGCGTCACGTCTGTCGCCGCGGCTGTTGTCGCATCGCATTGAACGCTGCAAGGAACAGACGACCGGTTTCAGCGGGCGCGCGCGACGTGCCTTGCGGATTATCCTCGATCGTCGCGTTCAGCGCCTGAGGAGCGCCGGGCAATTGCTCGCGGCTTATTCCTACCGTGGCGTTCTGGCCCGTGGGTTCGCGCTTGTCCGCGATGAAGAAGGTCATCCGCTCCGCTCGTCAAGCGCCATTGGCGCCGGCATGCGGCTCGACATCGAATTTTCCGATGGCCGTGTAGGCGCAACGGCGGACGGGGAACGCGCCCTGCCATCTGCGAAAAACAAGGCACGCGGTCGCGGCGGCGGCGATGGGCCTGCCGGCCAGGGCAACCTGTTCGGCTCCTGAGCAGAAATTCGAGGGTTTCGCTGACGCGGGCGAACGACTATGTTTGGCCGAACAACACGCTGGGAATCGGAGGCTCTGTTGCTTAACCGCTATGACCGTCCGTCGCCGATGAACGGCGAGGCAGAGGTAAAATACCTCGATGGTGATTTCCGCGTCGTGCGGCCGGGCGCCTTCGTGCGCTGCGCTGTGACAGGGGTGCCGATCCCGCTTGAGGAGCTGAAGTACTGGAGCGTCGATCTGCAGGAAGCCTATGCCACTCCCGAGGCGGTCCTGCAGCGTCATCGGGGATAGCCCGCAGCCAAAAAAAAGCAGACGGCTAGTGCCTGAGGTTCGACGTCATGAGCCTCTGCAATTCATCAGCCTGTTCGACCACCAGAGATACGCGCAGGGTATGCGCTCGTAAGGCGAGAGCCTCGAGCAAAGGGTCACCGGCCATTCGTGCGTGATCCTTTTCGGTGGTGAGAAGTGCAAGACCGCTGTGCTCGGCCTGCATGATGAGCTCCGCTGCCTCTTCTGCTGTAAAACGATGATGATCGGCAAACGCGCGATGCTGCGCGACCTCGATGTCCGCCTCCACAGCAGTGGCAAAGAACTTTTCGGGATCACCGATGCCGGCAAAGGCCAGGACGCGGCGTCCTTTCAGAGACTCGACGACGGCTGGATCAGGGATGAGACGCCCATGAAACACTGGAAGGCCGCGTGAGCGACATTGCTCCGACACGATCTCGGCATTGTTGCCGTCTCCAACCACCAGCAACCCGTCGGTTTTGGCGAGCTGTACCTTTAGCGGGGCCCGCAGCGGTCCGGCAGGGAATACAAGCCCGTTGCCGATGCCGCGTCGTGCATCGACCACCGCAAGAGTGAAGTCCTTCATTAAGGAGGGATTCTGCAGTCCATCATCCATGACTATGAGTTCAGCGCCTTGCTCGCGCGCCAGGGCTGCACCCGCCACCCGGTCTCGCGCCACGATGATCGGCGCGACGTGCGCGATCAGCAACGCCTCATCGCCAACCTGCGCTGCCTTGTCCTGGTGAGCATCCACGAGTTTGGCACCCGCGACATCTCCGCCATAACCTCGGCTGAGGCAAAACACGCGCTTGCCGGCGCTCGCGAACAATCCTGCCAGCATGATAACCGCTGGCGTCTTTCCGGCGCCCCCGAGCGTGAAATTGCCCACGCAAATAACAGGAACTCCGGCCTGGGCTCCGGTCGCCGACATGCGCCTCTCTGCAACGGCGCCGTAGATGCGTCCCAGCGGACCGAGCATGCCTGCAGTGAAGCCCGCCTTGCGCCACCAGAATGCCGGCTCACGCATCATGGACCCGTTTTCGCAATTGCAGTTCCATCAGATAGGGATCGAGCGATGCCAAGGTGCGGTCAAGCGCGCCACCCAAGTTCCGCACCACGATGCCGGCCGCTTCGGCCGCGCGCGCGCGAGCATCAGGGTCGGTGAGCCAGGCGGCGAGATGTGCCGTCAGGCGATCGACGCTTTCGACCGTTTCTGCGCCACGCGCACTGTCGAGTGCGGCGTAGATCTCGCCGAAATTCCAGACATGCGGACCATGGAGGATTGCGGCGCTCAACTTGGCGGCCTCAACCGGATTTTGGCCGCCGTGTTTGACAAGCGAGCCGCCGATGAACACGGCAGGTGCCAGCCGATAGACGAGGCCGAGTTCTCCCATCGTGTCCATGACGTAAATCTGCGTCGTGGGGGTGGGCAGCTCCCCTCGCGAGCGCAGGCTTGGCGCGAGACCTGCGGCGGCCGCGATCCCGACGATCCCCGGGCCGCGGTCAGGATGACGCGGGGCGATCAGGGTCAGCAAATCAGGAAAATTCGTGCGCAGGCGGAGATGAGTTTCGATAATCGCCTGTTCCTCGCCAGCATGGGTGGAGGCGGCTGCAATGACCGGACGGCGGGCTACCGCGTTCTGCAATCTTTCGAGTGCAGCGGAGTCGGCGGGCGGCGGCGGCACGTCAAGCTTGAGATTGCCTGTGGTCACCACGTTCGCCGCACCCAACTCGCTCAGTCGCGCTGCATCCGAGGCCGTTCCGGCCAGGCAAAGATCGAGACGCCGAAGCAGGCTGGCTATGGAATTCGGCGCGCGCCTCCAACGCTTGAACGAATGTTCGGAGAGCCGGCCATTGACCAGAATCATCGGGATTCCACGCGCCGATGCTTCAACCATCATGTTCGGCCAAAGCTCGGACTCCACGAACAACGCGAGATCCGGCTGCCAGTGGTTGAGAAAGCGACGCACGAACCGCGAAATATCAAGTGGAACGAATTGGTGGATCACCTCGCGGTGCAGACGCTGCTCGGCCAGGCCACCCGATGTGACAGTGCCTGTCGTGACCAGCATGCCCATCCCGCGGCCGTGAATTCTATCTATCAAAGGCAAAACGCTCGCAAGCTCGCCGACGCTGGCGCCATGCAGCCAGACAAGGGGACCTTCCGGACGCGCAATGCGACTTTCACCGCGGCGCTCCGGCAGTCGCTGCCTGTGTTCCTTGCCGCGCTTGAGTCGACGGGCCAGGAGAATAGGAGTGAACGGTCCTGCCGCAGCGGACAACAGCCGATACATCCGCAAACCGGTCGGCAATTTGCCGCTCAAGGTCCGCTGCTCCCCGACTTGTCAGCAATCTCGTAAGCGCGTCTTGTAGCTCGATTGAGCTCGCTTTCCACACGTTGGCGCGCCGTCTCCAGCGCGTCTCGGTCAGCATCCAGCGGCACGAAAATGGGCTCGCCCGCGACCACTCCCAACCGGCCAAATGGGAGGTTAATCGTCGTGCGATCCCAATTGTCGAGTTCGACGCGTCGGCTCGAAGCCATCGCCACCGCATAGATCGGCCGCCCGGAATGCTGCGCCAGCTTCACCACACCAAGCCCGGCGCGGCGTGCGACTTTTGGCACGTCGGCAGTCATTGCGACATTGTAGCCGTCTTTGAGGGCATCAAGCATCTCCGTGAAGGCCACGGCGCCGCCCTTGTGGTGGAAACCGCCATCGTGGGCGCCGGAGCCCCGAATGGTCTCGATATTCAGCCGCTCGGCAGCACGTGCATTGATCTCGCCGTCGCGGTGACGGGAGATCAGCACCTTGGCGCGATGGCGTGGGTCGCCCGGTTTTTTAATGAAGGGCGCCATGAAATGCTGGCCATGCCACATCGCGAGGATGATCGGCATTTCCACCTGTTCGTAGATGTCCGCAGGCTCCACCGTGACCCGGCTTGTGCGCCAGACGAGCCGCAGATACGAGGCTGCCGCCATGCCGACAGCCTCGTGAAACGCGGGTGAAGTCATGATTTTACGCCTGAGGGATCGCATCATCGTTCAGCGCACTGGCTGGCTCGTGGCTTCCGGATCGAGCAGGCGATGCAGATGCACGATGAAGTAACGCATGTGGGCATTGTCGACGGTCTGCTGTGCCCTTGCCTTCCAGGCAGCATAGGCGCTGGCATAGTTCGGGAACACACCGACAATGTCGATTTTATCAGATCTTTAAACTCGCTCCCACCAAGCTCGGTGAGCTCGCCGCCGAGGACGAGATGCAGCAATTGTTTTTTTGGCAGGTCCGCGGACACGGATGGATCCCTGGTCAATGCCCCGGCGGCGAATGGATAATGTGGTTGTCGAGCCTACGCGAATTCGATTTCGCGGTCGCGCACGAGCTCGATTATGGCGGCGTGACGGGCACGGCCGGCAGCCACCAGCGCGCCATGCGCCGCTCGCGGCTCATTGTACTTCAGCTCCTGACCGGCGAAGTCGGTGAGCGCGCCGCCGGCTTCGTGCACCAAAAGATCAGTCGCTGCAAGGTCCCAATCGTGACTGCCGCCGGAGGCCAAAGCCGCCTCAAATGACCCTTGCGCAACCCGCGCGATCCGCAGTGCAAGAGAATGCACCTTGGGCTGAGGCACTATCGCGGGTGAAATTCTCAACAGGCGATCAACGTAGCTTTTGGGCCCCGCCAGTCTGGCTCCGGCCAGGGTCTCGCCAGGGGACACATGGATCGGCATGCCATTGAGCGTTGCACCCGCGCCGCGCACGGCGAGAAACATTTCGTCAGTGACCGGCGCATAGAGAACTGCAATCTTCGGTCGGCCGTGTTCGGCCAGCGCGACCGAAATGGTCCAGTCAGCGCGACCTGAAATATAGGCCCGGGTTCCGTCGATCGGATCGACGATCCAGACCAGCGGCGAGACACGATCGGGCGGATTGTCGTGCGATTCCTCGGAGAACCATGCGGCACGGTGAACGAGCTTCGAAAGCTGTCCGTGGAGGAAATCGTTCACCACGATATCGCCTTCGGTCACCGGCGAGCCTTCGGTGCCTTTGGTCCATCGTCTGAACGGCTGGCGCGCGGTCGCACGCGCGAGCTCCCCGGCTTCGCGCATTATCGCCTCAAGCGGCGCGCTTAAAGCGAGAACATCATTGACCGGCAACGGTCAAACCCTCCACGCGCAGTGTCGGGGCATTTGTTGCGTAGCGAAATCCAAGATCATTGGCCGGAGCAAGCGTGCGGAACATATCGAGCAGATTGCCCGCAATCGTGACCTCGCTCACGGGGTAGGTACGCTTGCCATTTTCAATCCAGAATCCCGAAGCGCCGCGACTGTAGTCGCCCGTTACCATGTTCGCCCCCACGCCGATGAGATCGGTGACATAAAATCCATCGGTGATGTCCGCGATCAGTGCATCCGGAGCCAAGTGGCCCGGCTGCAAATGCAGATTGCTTGGTGCCGGCGTCGTCACAGAAGAACCGCCCCGCTGGGCATTTCCGGTCGTGACGAGTCCGAGTTCGCGAGCGGTCGCGCTGTCGAGCAGCCACGAGCGCAGAACGCCGTCCTCGACCAGGGCGAGCCGCTTGCAGGCGACGCCTTCGCCGTCGAAGGGATGAGAGCGGAGACCACGCCTGCGCAACGGATCGTCGACAATATGGATGCCATCCGCGAACAACTTGGCGCCCATCTTGTCACGGAGGAAACTGGTCTTCCGCGCAACCGAAGCGCCATTCGCCGCGCTTGCCAGATGTGAAACCAGGGAGCCGGCCGAACGCGGATCGAACACGACAGGCACCTTGCGGGTCGAAACCTTGCGGGGATTAAGCCGCGCAACCGCCCGGGTACCGGCGCTGCGGCCGATTTTTTCAGGACTTTCAAGATCGGTCGCGTGACGCACCGAGGAATAATCGTAGTCGCGCTCCATGCCGGTGCCCTCGCCGGCGATCGCGGTCACCGAAAGGCCGTGGTTCGATCCAATATAGGCGCCGCGGAAACCGTGACTGGTTACCAGCACCATCCCGCCGATCCCGGCCGAAGCAGAAGCCCCGCCCGATTTGCTAACGCCCCTAACGGCAAGAGCCGCTTCCTCGGCGGCTCGTGCTTGTGCTTCGAGGTCGGTCACGGTCGGCAGGTTGGGATCGATCAGATCGAGGTCAGGAAAGTCGCGCGCCAGCAGATGACCGTCTGCGAGGCCGGCAAACTTGTCCTCGGGAATTGCATGGGCCATGGCAACGGCTCTTTGGGCCAATGCCGCTGCGTTGCCATCCGACACGTCATTGGTTGAGACCGTTGCCTGCCGGTGGCCGACAAGCACCCGCAGGCTTATGTCGTCGCCTTCCGAGCTCTCCGACTCCTCGACGCGCCCGTCCCGCACTTCGATGGCGAGCGACATTGTCCGCAAAGCCACCGCATCCGCGGCATCCGCCCCGGCAGCAAGGGCGGCCTTAACCAGGCGTTCCGCCCGGTCGGTGAGCGGGGAGAGATCTAGCAGTGAAGCAAGAGGAGCAAGCATTGGTAGGCTTTCAGATGGGTGCGATCGCGAGGGGTTCAATCGCCGAAACAGACAATTTGGTCAGTGACGGCAACACCTCGTCAATCATGCTTTGCAACGGCACGTCAATCATCCGTCGCGAAGGCGCCGCCGCTACTTTCGGTTAACCCAGAACATTAAGCGGATTCGGACGTGTTTCCGGCAAGATTGTCGCGCGACCCGGCAAAAAAGTTGGGCGCGGGAGAGTTTCGAGGCGTCAAATGCGTTGTGGCGGATGCGCCGGGTCGGGCCGCGCCTTGCGGCTCGACCCGTTTGGCTTGCCAGTGCGGTTCTCCGCAACCGATACCACTGCGGACGGACGGCTGCGCGATGTCGAACTTCATCGTGAACGCGTGGTGCTTCGGCGTTCAGTGCGCGGCATGCGCATGGCGCTCAATATGCCCATAGCCGCCTTTGACGGCATCTCGTTATCACTGCTGTCCCGTGAAGGGCGTGCGGCGGGCATCTTCGCGATCATGCTCAAGCACAGCGATCCCGCGCTGACGCTGCCGTTGTTCCTGACGTCGCAGCCGCACGAAGCCCTGGCCGAATGGCGGGCTTGGAGCGAGATGCTCGGAATGCCTCGCGTCGTATCGGAAAAGCGTTCGAACTCAGTCCCGATTGCACATCTCGGACAGCTGCACATAGAACGGCCACGCCCGCGCCGTCGCCGTCGGAGCGCACTGAAGGCACGCCGGCCGTCTATTCTTCTTCGGCGAGGGTTTGGCAAGATGACCGAAGCGACGCCCGTCCATCGCGACGAGCGCGAAATCATCGCTCGAAACTAGCCTATCTGCACCGCTGCAGCTTCAGGGCGCCGCCTTCCATGACCAGTTCGATATGGTCGGGATCCACTTTCCGCAAAACGTAAGACGTATGGCCGGCGCTGATCTGTCCAGTGGTGATTTCGTCGACGATGCGATAGCTCGACGGACCTTCCGCGGTGACCGAACGATTGCGGTAGCTGGGCACGCCGCCATTGCTGTCGGTTCGTTGGTTTCCGATGAAATCGATGATCCGTTTGCCGACGCAGTCGATCGCGCCTTTCTCAGAATTTGCGCTTTGGCCCCATCGACCCTGGACCGGATAGGTCTGTGCCAGTGCCGGCACGACAAGGATGCTGAGGAGGAATGCAGCCGTGATGGTGCGCATGGGAGGAGAGTCGCATCCGCGGGGGCAAAAATAAAGCTCGGCGGCCGCAGATGCTTGACGGCGACTCCCCGCTAAACTGTCGCCATTAACTCTTAATCCGCTCCGTAACCGCCCGCCGTTGGCGTTTGAATTATGACCGCCTCGTCCTTGTCGATGACGGTGGCGTCAGAACCCTGCAGGCGTTCCATACGTCCATCCATGCGCCGCACCCAATTTTCGCCGACTTGCCCTGCCTCTCCGCCGGCGAGCCCGAATGGCCTGACGCGCCGGTGGCCCGACAAAATGGTGCACTCCATCTTTTCAAGAAAGCGGATCGTGCGGCGAATGCCGTTGCCGGCGTGCCACTTGCCCTGGCCGCCGGAGCCCGGGCGGATATGGAAGTCCTCGAGCACGACGGGATACCGGAATTCAAGGACTTCAGGGTCGGTCAGCCGCGTGTTGGTCATGTGCGTATGGACCGCATCGGTGCCGTTGAATCCCGGACCGGCCGGCGAACCGGAGCAGATCGTCTCGTAATATTGGTAGCGTGCATTGCCAAAGTTGAGGTTGTTCATGGTGCCCTGCGCTGCGGCCAGCGCTTCGAGCGCGCCGAAAAGGCAATTGGTCACCGCCTGCGACGTTTCCACATTCCCGGCGACGACGGCGGCGGGAAATTCCGGCGATAGCATCGAGCGTTTGGGAATCACGATATTTATCGGCCGCAAACAGCCCGCATTCATCGGTATCTCGTCGTCGACCATGACGCGAAAGACGTACAGGACCGCGGCGCGGGTCACTGGCTCCGGCGCATTGAAATTGGTCGGCTGTTGTTCGCTCGTGCCGGTGAAGTCGACAGTTGCCTCGCGCCGCTTCTTGTCGACTGTAATCTTCACCTTGATCTTTGTTCCCTGGTCCATCTCATAGGTGAATTCGGAATCGTGCAGACGATCGATGACACGCCGGACACTTTCGGCGGCATTGTCTTGCACATGCTGCATATAGGCTTTCATAACGGGGAGTGTGAAGTGTGAAACCATCTTGCGCAGCTCGGCGACGCCCTTTTCGTTGGCGGCGATCTGCGCCTTGATGTCGTTGATATTCTGCACCGGGTTGCGTGCCGGGTATTTGGCCCCCGTCAACGCCGCCATCAGCTCTTTTTCCCGGAAGCGGCCCCGGTCGACCAATTTGAAGTTGTCGAACAACACGCCTTCCTGCTCGATCGTTGTGGCATTCGGCGACATCGATCCGGGCGATATGCCGCCGACGTCCGCGTGGTGTCCGCGGGACGCGACCCAGAACAGAATTGCTTTCTGTCGGTCGTCGAATGCGGGCGTGCAAACGGTGATGTCCGGGAGATGCGTGCCGCCATTGTAAGGCGCGTTGATGGCGTAGACATCGCCTGGACGGATACGACCTGCATTTTCACGAATGATGGTTTCGACCGCGCGGTCCATGGAGCCAAGGTGAACCGGCATGTGCGGTGCATTGGCGACCAGCGTCCCGTCATGCGCGAATACCGCGCAGGAGAAATCGAGGCGCTCCTTGATGTTTACCGAATAGGCCGTGTTCTGCAGCGAGACGCCCATCTGCTCGGCGATCGACATGAACAGGTTATTGAAAACTTCCAGCATGACAGGATCGGCGTGAGTGCCGATCGCGTGCACGCGCTTGAGTTTCGTGGCGCGGGTCAGCAAAAGGTGATTTTTAGCAGTCAATTCGGCCTGCCAGCCAGGCTCGACCACGACCGTCTGGTGCGGCTCGATGATGATAGCGGCGCCTCCGACGCGCGATCCGGGCTTGAGC
>JBKPLN010000697.1:0-2835 GCA_046731635.1 Pseudomonadota bacterium
CTTGATCAGCTTGATCGCGAGCTTATCGGACTCGTACCGGTTAAAACACGAATCCGGGAGATCGCGGCGTTGCTGCTTGTTGAACGCGCGCGGCGTCAGCTCGGGCTCCAGGCGGAACCACCCTCCTTGCACATGTGCTTCACGGGCAATCCCGGCACCGGAAAGACGACCGTTGCTTTGCGGATGGCGGAGATCCTGCATCGGCTCGGATATGCACGGCGCGATCATGTCGTCAGCGTCACACGCGACGATCTCGTTGGCCAGTACATCGGTCACACGGCGCCAAAAACGAAAGAGATACTCAAAAAGGCCATGGGCGGCGTACTGTTTATCGACGAGGCCTACTACCTCTATCGACCCGAAAACGAGCGCGACTACGGCCAGGAGGCGATCGAAATTCTCCTTCAGGTCATGGAGGATAACCGCGATGATCTTGTGGTGATCCTGGCCGGATACAAGGACCGGATGGACAGGTTCTTCAAGAGTAATCCAGGCATGGCCTCTCGGATCGCCCACAATATCGAATTCCCCGATTACGGTGCCGAGGAGCTTATGGACATCGCCAAGTGCATGATCACGAAGATGCAATATCGGTTCGATCTTCCGGCGGAAACGGCGATGCGCGAATACATCGAGCGCCGTATGCGCCAACCGCGGTTCTCGAATGCGCGCTCGATCCGCAATGCACTAGACCGTGCGCGGCTGCGCCAGGCAAACCGCTTGTTTTCCGAGCGCGGCAAACCGCTCGATAAGAGCGCACTTCAGACAATCGCGGCGGAGGATATCCGCGCCAGTCGGGTGTTCTTGTAATAGACACCGGTCCACGGGAGGAAGCGATGCCACACCGCCGGTTGACGTTCAGCAAGTTCATCATCGAAAATGAGCGCCGCGGTGCCAACCCCGATCCGCATCTCACCGGGCTACTCAACGACATTCAGACATCGTGCAAGTTCATTGCATCGGCCGTCTCGCGCGGGACATTGATCGCGCGGGACGACACTGCGACGAGTATCAACGTCCAGGGCGAAGACCAGAATCCGCTTGACGTCGTCGCGAACGAAATCATCCTTGAGACATGTGAGTGGGGCGGCCAGCTTTGTGGCATGGCTTCCGAGGAGATGGAAGAGCCCTACTTCATTCCGGCGGAATATCCGAAGGGCAGCTATCTGCTCCTGTTCGATCCGCTCGACGGTTCCTCGAATATCGACGTTAATGTCACGGTTGGAACCATTTTCTCGATACTGTGCGCGCCCCCGGGTGTCACGCATCCCACTGTGGCGGATTTCCTGCAGCCCGGAACCAAGCAGATCGCGGCCGGTTTTGCTCTTTATGGCCCCACCTCGATGATCGTAATCACGCTCGGCGACGGCGTGCACGGGTTCACGCTCGATCGGGAGATCGGCGCTTACACGTTAACGCATTCCAACATGCGCATTCCAGAGACGACTTGCGAGTTTGCGATCAATGCGTCGAACGAACGCTTCTGGGAGCCGCCCGTCAGGCGCTACGTCGAGGAGTGCATCCAAGGCAAAACAGGGCCACGAGGAGTCGACTTCAATACGCGCTGGATCGCGTCACTCGTTGCCGAGATCTATCGCATCTTGATTCGCGGCGGTCTGTTCATGTATCCGCGCGATACCAAGGACACGTCGAAGTCGGGCCGCCTGCGCCTAATGTATGAGGCGAACCCGATGGCAATGATCGTCGAGCAAGCCGGCGGCGCCGCGTCCACGGGCCGGGAGCGCGTTCTGGACATCGCGCCGACAACTCTGCATCAGCGCGTACCTTTGATCCTCGGGTCACGCGCCGAAGTCGAGCGGCTGATCGCCTATCACAAATATTATGATGAGGGAAAAGAGCCGACTTTCGAAACGCCGCTTTTCCACAAGCGCTCGCTGTTCCGCTCCCGCTGAAGGCATCCGAGGTCACGCCGTGTCCGCAAAACATCCGATCATCGCGATTACCGGTTCGTCGGGCGCGGGCACGACAACTGTGAAGACAACTTTTCAGCAGATCTTTCGCCGCGAGGGCGTCGCCGCAGCGATCATTGAGGGCGATGCCTTCCATCGGTACGACCGCACAGAGATGCGCGCGAAAATGGCTGAGGCGCAGAAGCTCGGAAACCAAAACCTCAGTCATTTTGGCCCAGACACAAATTTGCTCGAGGAACTCGAAGCTCTTTTTCGTGAGTACGGCGAAACGGGGGCTGGAAAAACGCGGAAATATCTCCACAACGAAGAGGAGGCGCTACTTTACAAGCAGAAGCCTGGCACATTCACAGCATGGGAAGACCTCCCATCAGGCACAGAGCTGCTGTTCTACGAAGGGCTTCATGGTGCGGTCAAGACTGACAAGGTCGATGTCGCACGTCACGCCGACTTGCTCATTGGCGTCGTGCCGATCATCAATCTGGAATGGATCCAGAAGCTGCACCGCGACAGGGACGCACGAGGCCAGTCGCAAGAGGCGATCGTCGATACGATTCTCCGCCGCATGCCGGATTACGTAAAGTACATTTGTCCCCAGTTTTCTGAAACGTATGTCAACTTCCAGCGGGTGCCGACGGTCGACACGTCGAACCCGTTCATATCGCGTGACATCCCAAGCGCCGACGAGAGCATGCTCATCATCCGTTTCCGGAATCCGAAGGGTATCGATTTTCCTTATCTCCTCTCAATGCTGCACGACAGTTTCATGTCACGCGCCAACACGATTGTGTGCCCCGGAGGTAAAATGGCCTTGGCGATGCAACTCATCTTCACGCCAATGATTTGGCAACTGATAGATCGCAAGAGGAAAGCATTCTGAAGAGGACTACGCCCATGACCGCAATGC
>JBKPLN010000698.1:0-4374 GCA_046731635.1 Pseudomonadota bacterium
TTGTCGCATAGTATCGCTCCGCCGCCCGGCTGCTTTGATTTAGGTCAAGACGATCAGACGGAACGCTATTTCATTTGATCAATTGCGTAGAACATTCTTGAGTGGTCAATATTATACAGACTCACCTAAGGCGCGGACCACAACGACCCCCATCTTGCTGTTGCAGGCGTTAGTTTTCTTGAGCCTTCGAATGGCGATGAGATGGCCCAGTCCGCGGTCGCGCTGCCGAGTAACCATGCAACTGGCTGCGATATTGCCCAGGCGAGAGATCGAACCAGCGTCTACAGGCGCGAAAAAAGCTGCTCTGGTCGGCAAAACCGAGCAAATATGCTGCCTGCGCGAGCGAAAGCTGAAGCCGGCCAAGATACTGCTCGGCTAATTCGCGGCGCGTATCGTCCATAAGCTGGATGAAGGATGTTCCTTCCTGTTCGAGGCGTCGCTGCAGGGTGCGTTCACTCATGCCGAGTTCACTTGCGATCTCGTCGCGTTTTGGCTCGCCGTCAGGCAAACGTCGGATGATCATCTCGCGCGCCCGGTAGCTTACCTGAGCATGATCGAAATGTTGCAGATATTCGCCCGCAAAGCGTTCGTGCAACTCCGCGAGCAATGGATTCGATGTTGGAAGAGGCGCTACCATATCCGCACCAGCAAAGAGCAAGCTATTGCGAGGCGCATCAAACGATACTGGACAGCGGAAAGCAGCACGGTACGGGACAGGATCAATTGGCGTAGGGTAGGGCAGTTCTATTGCAATTGGATTGACGTCGCGTCCGCTGATCCAACGGCAGAAGCCGATCAGTGTGACGAGAATAAACTCAATGCGCTGCCGCGGTATTGGCCGATCGCCGCCGAGGAGCACAAATGTCACCCGATATCGCCGTTCTTCTTCATCCATTGTCATCGTAAACGCGTCGCTGAGGATCAGCAGATACCGTATCAAGCGCTCGAAAGCGCTGCGCAGGTTGGCGCAAGACATCATCGTATAGCCGACCACGTCGAAGCTCGCGGGTCTCACTACGTTATGCTGCGCGAGCCCGATGGCTGGATTGCCTGATCGCTCAACGGCGAGTTCCCACAGGTGGCTGATTTTCTCGGTCGGCAGCCGCGCGTCAGGTGCCTCTAAAGCGGCAGGATCGATTCCGGCCGCAACAAGCAAAGCGCGCGCATCAAGGCCCTCGGCGGCAAGCATGTCCGCGATGCCCTTGACCCAGACGGCGGAAGTCGTCCGCTTGGTCATCCTTTGCCCCTCCCAGAAGCGTCGGTTGGCCTTATGGAGTCATTAATTTGGCCGCCTCGGTTACTGACGTGCGACCAGCTGACGTCTAGCGTTGCAGCCGCTCCGTTCCGAGTGAGGATCACCGGCCTTAGTCCGAGGGACCATGCCATGGAATCGCAGCCTGCGCCAAGGAACCTCCCTGGAGAGGCGGCAAAGACGGCAAGCTGCACGCCCGGTGCTGCGCCATTCCGGGCGGTCGAGGGCGATTTCTACCAGATCGCGCAACTCGTCGACGCGACGGATCAGGCGCTGCTTAGCCGGGTCCGGGCGTTTGCGGAAGAACGGGTCGCACCCGTTATCAATCAATATTGGGGCCGCGCCGAATTCCCGTTCGAACTCATTAAAGAGTACGGCACACTAGGGATTGCGGGCGCGCCGTACAGGGGCTTTGGCTGCCTTGGCAAGAGCACGCTTCTTGACGGTCTCGTCATGAGGGAGCTCGCGCGCATCGATTGCTCCATTGCGACATTCCACGGCGTTCATAGCGGCCTCGCAATGGGATCAATCTATCTTTGCGGTTCGGATGAGCAAAAACAGCGCTGGTTGCCTGCGATGCAACGAGCCGAAAAGATTGGCGCGTTCGGACTAACGGAGCCCGAGGTTGGATCCGATGCGGCCCGTGGCCTCACGACGACAGCCCAGCGTCGAGGCAAAGAGTGGATTCTGAATGGCCAGAAGCGATGGATCGGTAACGCGACCTTTGCAGACTTGACGATCATCTGGGCGCGCGATGTCGACGACGATCAGGTGAAGGGTTTCGTGGTCGAGAAAGGCACGTCAGGCTTTTCGACGGAAAAGATGAAACACAAGATGGCGCTCCGTGTCGTGCAGAATGCGACAATCAATCTCCAGGACTGCCGTGTGCCGGATGAGAATCGGCTCGTGAAGGCTTTTTCCTTTAAGGACACGGCGGCGGTTCTGCGAATGACGCGTGCCGGTGTGGCCTGGGAAGCCGTGGGATGCGCGCAGGGCGCCTACGAGCATGCATTGCGTTATGCCTGTCAACGTAATCAATTCGACCGGCCGATCGCCGGGTTTCAGCTCGTGCAAGATCTGCTTGTGCGCATGCTTTCGAATGTGACGGCATCGCAATGCATGGCTATGCGTTTGTCGCAACTGCAGGACAGCGGCCTGATGAAAGAAGAACACGCCTCATTGGCTAAAGCTTTTTGCACAGTAAGAGCGCGAGAGACGGTTGGGTGGGCGCGCGAGCTGCTTGGCGGAAACGGCATCCTGCTGGATCACAACGTCGCTCGCTTTGTCGCCGATGCCGAGGCCATTTACTCGTATGAAGGCACGCGCGAAATCAATTCGCTCGTCGTCGGTCGCGCCATCACGGGAATTGGCGCGTTTGTTTAAGGTATTTCGCTCGCTCTCGTCTAGAGTTCGGTTCCCGGGCACCGGCAGCGCAGATTGGTCCTATCAAGTCAATAGATTGGCCCCTGCAGTCACTGACAGCGCACGCTGCAACGTTTAACAAATCCAAACCGCGTTGGTCTTGAGCTCGGCGCCCCACGAAACGCGCCGCGCGACTACGATAGATGGAGGCGAGATTGTCAAACAAGTGCTGGCTTGCCGCCTATGGCGATCGAATTCCAATCCGTATCAGTCCGGACGCCCACGTTTCAGTGCTGGAAATGCTCGAGAGTGCCATGCGCGCCTTTGCAGATAAACCCGCGTTTCGATGCTTCGGCCAAACTCTGACCTATGCCGACACGGATCGGCTGTCGCGCCAGTTCGCCGCGTACCTGCAGGCCAGGATTGGCGTGAAGAAGGCTGACCGCATTGCCGTCATGCTTCCCAATATCCCGGCCTTTCCGCTTGCCCTGCTGGGGATCATCCGTGCCGGCGCCGTCCAGGTGAACGTCAATCCGCTCTATACGCCGCGCGAACTTGAGCACCAACTGAACGACGCGGGCGCCGAAGTTATTGTTATCTTCAACGGGGTCTCGGCGACGCTCGCTGAAATTATCGATAGGACAGCGATCAAGACTGTGATCAGCGTTGGTCTGGGCGATGGCACCGGCGCCTCGATTTCCAGTCCGCGCATCGACAGTCGACTCGCCAATGTTATCACGTTTTCCGATGCTCTCGCTCAAGGCGCCGATCTCGCGTTCAAGCCAGTGGCCCTGTGCGGCGACAACCTGCTGTTCCTGCAATATACCGGCGGGACGACCGGCGTTTCGAAGGGCGCCGCGCTGTCGCACCGTAACCTCGTCGCGAACACCGAACAGTTCAAGGCCTTCATGACGGACGCCTTGCGTCCCGGAAAAGAAATCGTGGTCACGGCGCTGCCGCTCTATCACATCTTCGCGCTGATGGTGAACTTCATCTCCTGCTTCTCGATTGGAGCAGAAAACTGGCTGGTTCCGAATCCGCGCGACATGGATGGCTTCGTCGAAATTCTTCGCATGGCGCGCTGCACCGTCTTCACCGGAGTGAACACGCTTTACAATGGGCTAGTGACGCATCCGAAGATCGCGGAAGTGGATTTCACCGGCTTGCGCGTGGCGATCGGTGGCGGCGCCGCCGTTCTCCCCACAACATCTGCGAAATGGAAGGCGCTGACGGGAAAGGACATCCTCGAAGGGTATGGGCTGTCGGAAACCTCTCCGATCCTCACTCTCAATCCAGTGACGACAGCCGGATTCACCGGGACCGTCGGGCTGCCATTCCCATCAACGGATATCAAATTGCTCGACGCCAACGACATGGAAGCAGCATCCGGTGAGCCTGGCGAAATCTGCGCCAAAGGCCCGCAGGTGATGCAGGGCTACTGGCAAAAACCCGAGGCCAACGCCACTGCGTTTACCCACGATGGCTACTTCCGCACCGGAGACATTGGCGTGTTCGACCAGCGGGGATTCCTCAAGATCGTCGATCGCAAGAAGGACATGATCATTGTCTCAGGCTTCAACGTCTATCCAAATGAGGTCGAAGCCGTCGCCGCAGCCTGTGCCGGCGTTGCGGAATGTGCCTGTGTCGGGCGACCGGACGAAAAGGCCGGCGAAGCGGTCAGGCTGTTCGTGGCCCGGACCCTGGGCGCAACAATCAGCGAGGTCGATGTGATCGCCTACTGCCGCAGCCAACTCGCGGCC
>JBKPLN010000699.1:0-6842 GCA_046731635.1 Pseudomonadota bacterium
GTCGGCTATGCCGGCGGGATGACTCCGAACCCAACGTATGAAGAGGCCTGCTCAGGTCGTACCGGCCACAACGAAGTGGTGCTGGTGGTTTATGACCCGAAGAAGATCTCGTACGAGACGCTGCTGAAAACCTTCTGGGAAAGTCACGACCCGACGCAAGGGATGCGCCAAGGCAACGACGTCGGCACGCAATATCGCTCGGGCATCTACACCTTCAATGCCGCGCAGAAGCAGGCGGCCGAGGCCTCGAAGGCGATGTACGAGCAGGAGCTGAAGAAGAAGCGCTACGGCGCGATCACGAGCGAGATCGTCGATGCGCCCGAGTTCTATTTCGCCGAGGACTATCACCAGCAGTATCTGGCCAAGAATCCTTTCGGCTATTGCGGACTCGGCGGCACCGGCGTCTCTTGCCCCATCGGCACTGGCGCGAAGCTGACGCAGGGCGCATCGGCTTGAGCTGCGACTCTCCTCGAAATGCGGCCTGAGGAGAAACTCAGGCAGGATTTGCTGACCGCATACTTCTCCGTTCGTCCCCGCGAAAGCGGGGACCCAGAAATAGACTCCTGGTTTCCCGCTTACGCGGGAATGAACGGGGAAAATGCGCGAGCCGGCCCGATGATCGACAAGGAGGCGCGCTATTTCTTCATATTCTTTGCGAGAAATTCCTGCGTGCGCTTCCACGCCAGGTCCGTGGCCTCCTTGCGGAAGCTTGGACGATCGTCGTTTGAAAAAGCGTGCGGCGCATCCGGGTAGACGTAGATCTCGGCCTGCGGCTGCTTCTTCTTGATCGTCTCCACCACGTCCATCGGGATGCTTTCATCTTTATCGCCGAAGTGCATTTGAACGGGGCATTTCGGCTTTTCGTCGGCGAATTTTCCGATGACGCCGCCGTAGTAGCACACAGAGGCGGCAAGCCCCGGCACGCGGCAGGCGGCGAGGAAGGCGGCACTCCCGCCCATGCAGTAGCCGACGATGCCGACCGGGCCGATGCCTTTCAGGCTCTCAATCGCTGCCGCGATGTCGTGCATCATGTGATCCCAGTTGAGATTTCCGAGATAGCTGCGCGCGTGCGCAATTTCGTCCGGCGTGTAGCCACTATCGAAATTGCGCACGAAGCGATCGAACACGGCGGGCGCAACCGCGGCATAGCCGATTGCCGCGAAGCGATCGCACATTGCGCGGATGTGGCGGTTGACGCCGAATATCTCCTGGATCACCACGATTCCGCCCTTGGGTGTTCCGGCGGGATCGGCGCGATATGCGCCAAGAGAATGGTGATCGGTGGTTGTCAAGGTGAACTGCTTACCCAACGCTACCTCCCTTAAATTTTTACGCGGAAAAATCGGTCAGCTTTTAGCATGGCCAATTTGATGCGTCATGGCCGGGCTTGTCCCGGCCATCCACGTCTTGGTTGTTGCTAAAGGGAAGACGTGGATGCGCGACAAGCGCGGGCATGACGGGTGGGAGGCGGTGCCCGGCACAAAAGCGCGCGCTCCGCCCGGCCGAAGGTCGGGCCCCGGGTTCCGTTCATGACGGGCGATCAGGCAAAAACCTTTGCCAGGAGTTCATATGAATGTTTGCGAGCTGCATGATCGAACAGCATGGTGGTCACCATCAGCTCATCGGCCTTGGTGGTTTCAATCAAAGGCATGAGGCTGGCTTTTACCGTCGCAGGAGAGCCGACCGATACCCTTTGTCGGTTCTGCGCAATGCGCGCGCGGTCGACCGGCGTGTAGTCGTATTTCGCAGCATCTTCCGGTGAAGCGAGCGGAAAATATTCGCCCTTGGCGCGACGCACGAAATTGAGATCGACGGTCGCGGCCAGTCGTTCGGCTTCCTGGTCCGTGTCGGCACAGACCACATGGGTTGCCAGGATCGCGTAAGGGGTGTGATGCGATTGGGATGGCTTGAAATTGTCGCGATAGAGACGCATCGCTTCCACCGCATCGAAATTGGCGATGTGGTGCGCGAATGAAAATGCCGCGCCGATGTGTCCGGCAAGCTGCGCGCTGTAATCCGAAGAACCCAGCAGATAAATCGGCGGCAGCGGGACATCCGACGGCATCGCTTGCACATTGTGGAAGGGATGGCCAGCGGGAAAACCGCGCGTTTCCAGCAGCATCAACTCATTGAACCGATCCAGAAAATCGTCTTCCTCGCTGATGCCTTGCCGCCGTCGAAGCGCATATGACGTTGCCGGGTCGGTGCCCGGCGCGCGGCCCAAACCGAGATCGATGCGGTCTGGATAAAGCGCCTCTAGGACCTTGAAGCGCTCGGCCACCATCAAAGGCGCGTGGTTCGGCAGCATCACGCCGCCTGAACCGATCCGCATAGTCCGGGTCGCCGCCGCGATCTGGCCGATCATGATGTCGGGGGCTGAGCTCGCAATGGCAGGCAAATTGTGATGTTCGGCCACCCAATAGCGCATAAAACCGAGGCCATCGGCGAACCGCGCAAGATCGAGGGAATTGCGCAAGGCTTGCGCGGCGGTGGAGCCGGCCGAAACCGGCGACAGATCGAGGATGGACAGCGGGATCATCGGAGGAGGCCTACATTAACATGTGAGCGCCGTCTTTTCGCCCGCATGATCCGGCGTATGATAAACGGGACCGATTGGGAGCGCATCGATGGCCTCGTTGATCGAATGGAGAGTGCCGCCGGGGGTTCAGCCACGCGTGGAGGACTACGGCTACGATCTTGAGCGCGCTCTCTCCTCTGTGGTCGGTCTTCATTCGATTATTCCCGCCGATGCTTTTACTGCCGATACGCTCGGGGTCGAGCGCGCGGGCAATGGCGTGCTGATCGACGACGGCGTCGTGCTCACCATCGGCTACCTGATCACCGAAGCCGAGACCGTGTGGCTGCATCTCGGCGACGGACACGTTGTACAAGGACATGCGCTCGGTTTCGATCAGGAAACGGGTTTCGGCCTGGTGCAGGCGCTCGGCAGCGTTGATCTCCCTTCGCTTGAAATCGGTTCTTCCAAGACCGCTGAAGTCGGCGAACGCATCGTCGTCGGCGGCGCAGGCGGACGCACGCGCTCACTCGCCGGCCGCATCGCGGCGAAACAGGAGTTCGCAGGCTATTGGGAGTACGTTCTTGACGAGGCCATATTCACCTACCCCGCGCATCCAAACTGGGGCGGCACGGCGCTGATTTCGAGCGAGGGCAAGCTGATCGGCATCGGGTCGCTTCAGCTTGAGCGCGCACGCGAAGGCAAGAACGAGCACCTCAACATGATCGTGCCGATCGATCTGCTGCAGCCGGTCCTGCCAGATCTGCGCAAATTTGGCCGCGCTAATCACCCGGTACGGCCGTGGCTGGGTCTTTATTCAACCGAGATCGAGGACAAGATCGTTGTGGTCGGCATCGCGCCTAAGGGGCCGGCTGCGCGCGCCGAAATCAAGACGGGTGACGTCGTTGTTGCGGTCAAGGGTGACCGCGTATCGACACTCGCCGGCTTTTACCGCAAGGTTTGGGCGCTCGGACGCGCCGGCGTCGAAGTGCCGCTTACGCTTTATCGTGAAGGCATCACATTCGACGTGCGCGTGAACTCGTCTGACCGCGCAAAATTCCTCAAGGCTCCGCGGCTGCACTGAGCAGACTTGCTCAAGTTTCTTCGATCGCATCAACGCGGTTGGGAAAAAACGCGAGATGTTCCTTGATCTCGGCCATTGCCGGGAAAGGGTTCTCGTAGCTCCAGATCGCGTTCTCGGCGGTGCGGCCATCGGCAACAATGCTGAAATAGCTCGCATCACCCTTGTAGGGGCAATGCGTGGAATGGCTGGTACGGGTGAGCAGACTTATGTCTGCATCCGCGCGTGGAATATAGAGGACCGGCTTGTAGCCTGCCTCCTTCAGCCTGAGTGCCCGCGTCGTGTCGGCGACCACGCGGCCTGCGAAGGCAACACGCACGTGCTTGCCATGTGACGTGATGGTGATTGGATGGTCCGGACCGGGAAGTTTCATCGCGCTCTCCCGCTGCACTTAAAGGCGCTGTAAACCTTGTTGGTCCCATTTAGGTACTGCATTTTGGCAGCGACACGGCAGATTGCGAAAATTTGAACGATCGTTTTCAACGAAACAACAGAAGCTCCGGCATAAATTGCGGCCAATTCTGGCGACGGTCCGGGGTTTCATGGCCAACAAGCAAATCGAAAAAATGCTCCAGGGTCTGAATATCCTGGTGGTCGACGACAATGCGTACAAGCGGCGCCTCACGCGCACCATGCTGACCAACCTCGGCGGCAGGTCGGTGCTTGAGGCTTCCGACGGCCTCGCTGCGCTCGAGTCGATCCGCTCCGCGGATCCCGACGTGATGCTGCTGGATTGGGACATGCCGGTCCTCAACGGCATCGAGGTGTTGCGTATCGTTCGCTCCCCCGGGGTGTTTCCGCGCCCGAACCTTCCGGTGATCATGCTGACCGCCCGGGCGCAACGCACCCACGTGAATGAGGCCCTGCGCGCCGGCGCCAACGAGTTTCTGCTCAAGCCGACATCGCCCAAAGCGCTCCGCGACCGATTGATCTCGATCGTGTTCAAGCCGCGCCCGATGGTGACGCTTGGCACGTACTATGTGCCGCAGCCGCGACGCATGTCGGCGCCGCGCGAAACGGCGTTGCGGGAATAGAGTAGGGGTCCGGCTTGGGTCGGACTTGGTCCGCCGATCGGGCAATAATGGCGCGCCCGAGACGATTCGAACGTCCGACCTTTGCCTTCGGAGGGCAACGCTCTATCCAGCTGAGCTACGGGCGCGCGTAAGCCCTCAATAGACGAAACGTCCGCGACCGGCAACGGCACCGAATTCACGGTCAGCGGGCCTTTTTTCGAGCTTTCTGTGGTTAAGCCCGCGGCTTTTGCCGCCCCTAGCTATGCGCCCCGGCGCGAATCTCTTACTGCTCTAAGGCTCGCGCATGGTGCGCCCTCAAGGAGCATTTCCAAATGGCAGAAGCCGCTTCACCCAAGCCGAAAGCCGGCAAGCCGGTCACCACCAGGCACCTGGCCGCCGCGCTCGCAGAACAGCATCAGCTCACCAAGAAGCAGGGCCTCGAAATGTTGGAGGACCTGATCGGCCTGATCACCAAGCACCTGAAAAAGGGCGAGCGGGTGAAGATCGCCGGTCTAGGTATTCTGATCGTGCGCAAACGTGCCGCCCGCATGGGCCGCAACCCGATGACGGGCGAAGCCATCAAGATCAAAGCCAGCAAGAAAGTTGCTTTCCGCGCGGCAAAAGATCTCAAGATGGCGATCTGAGCGCGCGTGCTCGACTTGCAAGACCCCGCGCGACGGCGGGGTTTTGTTTGCTCTGCGCAAGGGAGGGAATTGTTTGAAAAGTCCTCTATAATGGCACCTCAAAAGCCAGGAGGACTCCAATGTCGCAAGCGGCCGAGAAGCGCGGTGGCATGCCGGCGATGCTGAAGGATGCAGCCTTCGTGTGGGACGATCCGCTCGATCTCGAAGGCGAGCTTTCCGAAGACGAGCGCATGGTGCGCAACAGCACCCGCGGCTTCGCGCAAAGCTATCTCATGCCACGGGTGGTCGAGGCATACCGCGACGAGAAATACGATCCCGCTTTGCTGCCCGAGATGGGGAAGCTTGGCCTGCTAGGACCCACCATACCTGACGAGTATGGCGGTGCCGGGCTGGGTTATGTCGCTTACGGCCTTATCACGCGCGAGCTTGAACGCGTCGATTCCGGATATCGCTCCTCGATGTCAGTGCAGTCTTCGCTGGTGATGTATCCAATCTACGCGTATGGCAGCGAAGCGCAGCGCCGTAAATTTCTGTTAAAGCTGGCAACCGGCGAGATGATCGGATGCTTCGGATTGACGGAGCCCGATCATGGGTCCGATCCCGGTTCGATGGTGACGCGCGCCGAGAAAGTATCTGCCGGCTACAAGCTCAACGGAGCGAAAACCTGGATTTCGAATTCTCCGGTTGCCGATGTCGCGGTCGTCTGGGCCAAGCTCGACAACGTGATCCGCGGCTTCCTGGTCGAGCGAGGCACGAAGGGCTTCTCCACCCCGAAGATCGAAGGCAAACTTTCGCTTCGCGCCTCCATAACCGGCGAGATCGTGCTGGATGATTGCGTGATTCCCGAAGAGAATTTGCTGCCCAATGTGAAAGGCCTCGCCGGTCCATTCGGCTGCCTCAACAATGCGCGCTACGGAATTTCCTGGGGCGCCATGGGCGCCGCGGAATTCTGCTGGCATCGCGCCCGTCAGTACACGCTCGACCGCAAGCAGTTCGGTCGTCCGCTCGCCGCCAATCAGTTGGTGCAGAAGAAGCTTGCGGATATGCAGACCGAAATCGCGATCGGGCTGCAGGGAGCGCTGCGCCTCGGTCGCATGCTGGAAGCGGGCAAGGCCGCGCCGCCGTCGATCTCGCTGATGAAGCGAAACAATTGCGGCAAGGCGCTCGAAATCGCGCGCCTTGCGCGCGATATGCACGGAGGCAACGGCATTTCAGAGGAATACCACGTGATGCGCGTGCTCTCGAATCTGGAGACGGTGAATACGTACGAGGGCACACATGATATTCATGCATTGATCCTCGGCCGCGCGCAGACGGGCATCCAGGCGTTTTTCTGATTCGCAATGGCTCTCCCTCCGGTCATCCCCGCGCAAGCGGGGATCCAGTGAGTTTGATCAACCTTTGTATTCTGCGGGCTGGCTTCCCGCTTGCGCGGGAATGAACGGGGCGGGTACTGCGCATGGATTTAATGACCATCGCCTTTCTCGCCGGCGCCGGCCTTATCGCAGGAATCGTCGCAAGCATGGTGGGTGGCGCAGCGGTCGTGATCTATCCGGCCCTGATCGCAACCGGCGTGTCACCACAGCTCG
>JBKPLN010000700.1:0-3660 GCA_046731635.1 Pseudomonadota bacterium
GCACGAGACTGATCAAAGTGATCGAAGAGGCGAAAAAGATCAGGCACGCGAGGCCGACCAGCATTGGGCTTACTACGTAGATCAGACCTCCAAGCGCAGGGCCGCAAATCACGGCAGCCTGATTGGCCGAAGTCCATGCAGCAACCGCGCGCGAAATCAGTGACTGCGGCACAAGCGTCGGCGCAAGCGCATGCGCTGTAGGCAATTCGAACGCGCGAGCGCAGCCGATTATGAAGACTACGGTGAACAACAGATCTCGGCTGAGCGCCCCGGTCACAAATGCCGCCGTGATCATCAGCGCGGCAGCTGCGTAGACGCTGTGCGCGGCGCGTACGATCAGTCTGCGATCGTATCGATCTGCAACATGACCGATGAGAAGGGTAAGCACGACAGCGGGAACGAATTGAATGAGGCCGACAAGCCCGAGGTCCAAGGCGCTGTTGGTAAGCTCATAGATCTGCCAGCCGATCGTGAGGGCCAGCATCTGGTAGCCCATCGTCGAGGCAAGCCTTGCCAGCCAGAACAGCACAAAGGGCCGCTGTTCGGTCAGGCGGGCCGACGTGGCGGTGGCAGCGTTCATTCTGTCAGGTTTTTGGCCGACTCGGCAGGTCCTCGTGGAAGAACTTGTTCAGCTCGGCGTTCGATATGACGCCAGCAAAGCTGTCGAACTTGCCTTCCGCGAGTTGTCGACTCGATTGCACGAACGCGTGCATGGCGACGCGTGACAGCGTACCGCCGACGCTGATGCGGCGCACGCCTAGCGCCGTTAGGTCATCGACGGTGTAGCCGAACGCGCCGCTGTTGAGAAAATTGATCGGCTTGGGCGACACGGCCTTGACCGTCGCCTCGATCTGCTCGGGGGGTCGTATTCCCGGCGAATACAGGCAATCGGCTCCCGCGTCGGCAAAGCCTTTCAGGCGGCGGATAGTTTCGTCGAGGTCGGGTCGATTCCTGATGAATCCTTCCGTGCGCGCCGTGAAGACGACGTCGCCACCCGCCTTGTCGATTGCGTCGCGTGCTGCGCGAACCCGCCTCACCGCGAGATCGAAGTCGTAAAGCGGATCGGCATCGTTGCCGGTGAAATCTTCGATGGATATTCCCGCCACGCCGGTGTCGATACAGAGTCTAACATTGGCTGCAACCTGGTCCGGATCATCGGCGTAGCCGCCCTCAAAGTCCGCATTCACTGGTACGTCGGTTGCGTGTGCAATTTCACGGCAATGCGCGAGCACCATGTCGCGCGTCACGTCACCGTCTGAATAGCCTATCGAATGGGCGTAACCGGCACTCGTCGTCGCCAAAGCCTTGAAGCCGAGCCCCTGCAGGTAACGGGCGCTGCCGACATTCCATGGATTGGGAATGACGAAGCATCCACTCTGATGCAACGCGCGGAATGTACGGCGTTTATCTTCGACACCCATGACCGAAATCCTTGAGAAACCCCGAGGGCCTGACAATGCCCTCAACGGTGACACGATTGCAATCTTGTCGGCTTGGCCGAGATCCCACGGGCACGGTAAACACCCAAGCCGCCTCGATATTCCGACACCGAGATGTGATCGAATTGGTGCGGCATTTTCTTTGCGCCGAGATGTGTATTCGTTAGATGGCTCGCATACAGCGCAATTGAGGATGGCCATGTCATCACTTCCACTTAAACTATTCGGTCTCGCATTGATTTTGGCTTTCGCGCTGGCCTCGCCAGCCGATGCTAAATCGCGCAAGCACAAGAAGGCCGTTGTAACCACGACTGCCGGTTATCAGGATTGGGGTACGAACCTGGTTCGTCCGGGTCCACTTTACTTTGGCGGCGTCTACCTCGGCGACGATCCCGACCCGAACATTCGTTTCCAGATCATGCGCGATATCAGCGGAAGGTTTGGCGGCGACGGCAACTAGCCGCCCCCTTTTCGACCAAGGCTCTGGTGCCGTTTGATTTTTGCTGTCTGATCGGCTGAAGTGCCGCCTCCACGATGAGGCTTCCGCGCGGACGTACCGCCCGGGGGCCTGGGGAGGACAGCAGTCATGCTTCGTACAATCGCGGCGTTCGACCGCATCGGCGAGGAAAATGCTTTCGCAGTGCTCGCCCGCGCCAATGCCTTGGTCGCGCAGGGCCGCGACATCATCAATCTTGGTATCGGCCAGCCTGATTTCAGGACGCCGGATTTCATCGTCGAAGCGGCGGTCAAGGCCCTTCGCGACGGCCACCATGGGTATACCCCCGCCAACGGTATTCCACCCCTGCGAGAGGCGGTTGCGGCTGACCTCGCGAAGCGGTTCAAGGTCGAGGTCTCTCCCGACAGTGTGATGATCATGCCCGGTGGCAAGCCCACCATGTTCATGTCGATCCTGATGTTCGGGGAGCCGGGCGTGGAAATCATGTATCCCGATCCCGGGTTCCCGATCTATCGCTCGATGATCGAATTCACCGGGGCTAAGCCAGTGCCGGTGCCGATTCGCGAGGAGAATAGTTTCGCGTTTTCAGCTGAGGAAACGCTGAAGCTGATCACGCCTCGTACGCGCCTGCTGATCGTGAATTCGCCGGCCAATCCGACCGGCGGGGTGACGCCAAAGGCTGAGGTCGACAAGCTCGTGGCGGGATTGGAGAAATGGCCGGACGTGACCATCATGTCCGACGAGATTTACGACCACATGGTCTATGACGGCGAGACGCACGTATGCCTGCTGTCTTATCATTCAATGCGTGATCGCCTGATCCTGCTCAATGGGTGGTCAAAGACCTACGCCATGACGGGCTGGCGCCTGGGCTATGCGGTATGGCCCGGCAAGCTTTATGACTATGCGCGCAAGCTCGCAGTGAACCTGCATTCATGCGTCAATGCCTCAGCGCAATATGCCGGGCTCGCCGCTCTCAAAGGTCCGCAGGACGAAGTGCACAAAATGGTCGCCGAATTCGACAAGCGGCGAAAGGTCGTCGTCGAAGGACTCAACAAGTTGCCAGGTGTCTCCTGTGCCACGCCCAAGGGCGCATTTTATGCTTTTCCCAACGTGAAACGCACCGGATGGAAGGCAAAGCCGCTCGCCTCGTCGCTGCTGGAGGATGCTGGAGTTGCCATCATCGGAGGTCCGGATTTCGGAATTCTGGGTGAAGGTTATGTGCGGGTGTCTTACGCAAATTCGACGGAAAACATTCTGAAGGCGCTCGACCGCATGGGGGATTTTCTGTCGAACAGAAAAGCCGCGTAGCCAGCGTCAGGAAGGAAGCTGCCATGCTCGATCGCACCTCTGCAGACCGGGGTCTGTCCGAAGAGCAACGAATGATGCGGCAAAGCTGCCGTGATTTCGTCGATGAAGTCGTCCTTCCGTTCATAAAGCAGAATTGGCAACGCGAATGGTCGATGGTGCCGGAAGATCGGCTTCCGCCTCGCATTCTTGAAGAAGCCGAGAAGATCGGCATTCGTACCTTGGGCGTGCCGGAAGAGTATGGCGGGGTCGAGCTCGAAAAGGGTACCGAAGTCCGCACGTTCGCGATGATCGCTGAGGAAATTGCGCGCGGCGATTCTGGGCTTGCCGACAAGCTGGTGCAAAACTGGAAGGTATCGGTTCTCCTGCGCCAATTCGCCCCGAAGCACCTGCAGGAAAAATGGTTCAAGCGCCTTGTCGCCGACCCGCAGTTCCTGATGGCGCACTGTCTCACGG
>JBKPLN010000701.1:0-4345 GCA_046731635.1 Pseudomonadota bacterium
CATCGGACCGGCCATCCATTGCCAGCGCAAATCCCAAATATCCATGCGCCGCGGCAAAATTCGGATTGAGTTCGAGCGCCTGGCGGAACTCTTCTACGGCCTCTTCCGTGCGGCGCATTGAAAAAGCGACGTATCCAAGCGCCATATGCACCCACGGGTCGCTGTCATCGAGTTCTGCTGCGCGCTTTGCAAGGGCTGCCGCCTTTTTTGCCGCTAACTCGTCTCTGTTCCAACCGGTGAGTTGCGACAGCAGCAGCATAAAGGCCAGCATGCTGTGCGCCGGCCCGTAGTCCGGATAGCGTTCGATGGCGCGCCGCAAAGTTGCAATCGCGGCATCGCCTTCGGACCTTGTCATACGCCAGAAAAGCGAGTTGGCCTGGATCATCAGATCCCAGGCCCCGAGATCTTCCGGCGACCGGTTTTGCGAGCGGATACCTTCGGCCTCCAGGAGCTTCGGCTCGATTGCCGCTACGACCTTCCGGGTGATCTCGTCCTGCAGCGAAAAGACGTCGGTGAGTTCGCCATCGTAACGGTCAGCCCAGATGTGGTTGCCGGTGGTCGCATCTATCAACTGCGCCGTGATGCGCACGCGATTGCCGCCCTTTCGCACGCTGCCTTCCAGCACGTAGCGAACGCCGAGTTCGCGCGCGGCGCGCTTCACGTCGACTGCTTTGCCCTTATACGCAAACGAAGAGTTGCGCGCGATTATGAAAAACCAGCGCAACTTCGACAGGCCGGTGATGATGTCCTCTGAAATTCCGTCCGCGAAATATTCCTGTTCAGGGTCGCCGCTCATGTTCGCGAATGGAAGAACCGCAATCGATGGCCGATCGGTTGAAGTCCGTTCCGGGGTGCCTGTCGTCGCCTTCACCGGCATGGTCGGGTCGGTCAATTGGATTCGGTGAACACCAACCGGACGCGCAATGTTCTTGACGGTCTGTTCTCCCAAATCGTCAAAGCCAAAACTGAGTTTGTCCTGCACCTGGTCGTGAACGACACGCGACACCATGATGCCGCCGGGTTCGGCCAAGGCCTCAAGCCGCGCCGCTACATTCACGCCGTCGCCGTAAATGTCGTCGCCGTCGATAATGATGTCGCCAACATTGAGGCCAATGCGGAATTGGATTCGCTTTTCAGGGGGAACGTGTGTATTGCGATCGACCATTCCCCGTTGGATGTCCACTGCGCAGCGCACGGCATCCACAACGCTGACAAATTCGACCAGCATCCCGTCGCCAGTCGTCTTCACGATGCGTCCGCGATGCTCGGTAATCTTTGGATCAACAAGTTCCTTGCGATGGGCCTTGAGTTGCCGCAGCGTGCCTTCTTCGTCAATGCTCATCAGCCGGCTATAGCCGGCTATGTCTCCAGCAAAAATCGCCGCGAGCCTGCGGTCGATCCGTTCTTCGGCCATTCGTCGCCCCCGAATGTCGCGAAAACGTAGCACAGTATGGACCGGACCGTCACTGTCCGCGCTTGCAACATAGTGCTCTTACGCGACCTTCTTGCCCCAAAGCCGTGCTGACGCAATATCGGCACCCTTACGGATCGCGGCCAGCTTCAGCCAGACCACGGGCTCGATCACCCATTCGCGCTTGGTGAAGGTGCCGAATCCGCAATCGGTCGACGCGATGACTCGCTCGCGCTCGCCGACCGCGCGCACGGCTTCCTCGATGCGCCGTGCCACGACTTCCGAGTGCTCGACGAAATTGCTGGTGGTCTCCACCACGCCAGGGATCAGCAGCATGTCTTTGGGCAGCGGATGCTTTTTGAGCGCCTCATACTCGTGTGCATGACGCGGATTGGAAAACTCGATCGACAGTGCGCCGACCGTGGCCTGGTAAAGCGCCGGCAGGATTTTTTCGAGCGGAACGTCGTGAATGTGCGGGCCCTCCCAGTTGCCATAACAGACATGCAGACGAACGCGCTCGCGCGGAATTCCGGCGACGCCGTCGTTGATCGCCTGCACATGCCGCTCCACGCGCTTCACGAACCCGGCATCGTCAAGGTCGCGATACATCATGGTGCGATCCATGGCGAGATCCGGCGCATCGATCTGCAACAACAGTCCGGCTTTGTGGATTGTCTGGTATTCGTTCTTCATCTCGCGCGCGATCGCATCAAGATAATCGTCGTGGGTCTTGTAGAATGCGTTGAGCATCGTGGTTGAAATGATGCCGGGCGACGGCGCGGTCATGAAGCGCTCGGAAAAGGCACCGAGATCGTCGGCGATTTTTTTGAAACCTGCCACCTCCTCGGCAATTGGGTTGAGGTCCTTGTACTTGATGTCGGCCTGGGCCTCTGGCGCACCCTGCTGGCTCTTGGCCGGATTTGGAAACCGACGCATCAAGTAAGCAAGCAGTTCCGGAAATTCCTCGAATTCGCGGCCGCGCCGCCGCTTCGACACGCCGGCGAAACCGGTCATGCGCTGCGGCACATAGGTCTGAAAGCTGATCCGCCGCTGTTCGCCGTCATTGCCGATGTCGATGCCGGCTTCCATCTGCTTGGCAACAACATGACGAACAGCCTGGTCCATCTGGGATGCCAGCTCGGCTGGGTCGTAGTTCCTGCCCTCTTCCTGGGCCATCAGCAGATCCGACAGTGCTTCGTTCCGCGGCAGGCTGCCGACATGCGTGGTCAAAATTCGGTCCCTGCTAAAGATCATGGGCGCAGCTCCTTTTCACTCGACGTTGCAGCGTTTCCTCGCCCCCTGCATAATACGAACCTCTCGGGAGGAACAACAATGACGGTCGCGGAGGCGCGCGCGGCTGAACCGGATGCGGCTGCATCTGTGGGCTCAGTCCCACGCGATTACAATTTCGCTGCCGATGTCCTGCAACGCAATCTCGATGCGGGCCGTGCCAACAAGCCGGCCTATGTCGACGCGCGTGGCACTCATACTTATGGGCAGTTGGCCGATCGCGTGGCGCGTTTTGGGGCCGCCTTGCGCGGGCTTGGCATTAAACGCGAGGAACGCGTGCTCATGGCCCTGCTCGATACGATCGACTGGCCAACGGCGTTTCTCGGCTGTCTGAAGGCGGGCATCGTCGCAGTGCCTGTCAACACGCTGCTGACCGAGGACGACTATCGTTTCATGTTGTCGGATAGCCGCGCGAAATGCCTCGTGGTGTCGGAGGCGCTGTTTCCGAAATTCGAAAAGCTGATCAAGCAAAGCCCGGATCTCGAGCATGTCATCGTATCGGGGGACAATCCGCACGGCTATCGACTGTTCGAGGATGTGATCGGCGCTGACGAGCCAGAGCCGTACACAGCCCCGACCACCTGCGACGACATTGCATTCTGGCTGTACACATCGGGGTCAACCGGAAAGCCGAAAGGCGCGGTGCATGTCCACGCAAGCCTCAAGCTCACGGCCGATCTGTATGGCACGCCCGTTGTCGGACTTAAGGAAAGCGACGTCTGCTATTCGGTCGCGAAGCTGTTTTTTGCTTACGGCCTCGGCAATGCCATGACATTCCCCCTGACGGTGGGTGCGACGACCGTCCTGAACGCCGAAAGGCCGACACCGGACGGAGTGGCGGCGTTGCTGCGAAAGCACCCGATCAGGGTATTCTTTGCGGTGCCGACTTTTTATGCAGCATTCCTGGCCAATCCGAACGCGCCGCAAAAATCAGAGGTGAAGATCCGCCGTTGCATCTCAGCCGGCGAAGCGTTGCCGGAGGAAATCGCGCGCCGGTGGAAAGAGCGCTATGGCGTCGAAATTTACGACGGACTGGGCACGACAGAGATGCTTCACATCTATCTCACCAATGCACCAGGCGCGACCAAGTACGCCACTACCGGCAGGCCGGTGAACGGCTACGAGATCAAGCTCGTCGGCGACGACGGCCAGCCCGTGAAGAAAGGCGAGATGGGCGAACTTTACGTGCGCGGGCCCACCAGTGCGATCATGTACTGGAACAATCGCGACAAATCGCGCTCGACCTTCCAGGGCGAATGGACCCGCTCGGGCGACAAATATATCGAGGATGCCGAGGGCTATTACGTTTGCTGCGGACGTCAGGACGACATGCTGAAAGTATCCGGGATGTATGTATCCCCATTCGAAGTTGAGGCCGCGCTATCGTCACATCCGGATGTCCTCGAGGCGGCGGTCGTCGGATGGAACGACGAGCAAAAACTGATTAAGCCCAAGGCATTTGTGGTGCTCAAATCGCCCGACAAGGCCAGCGATGCACTCGTCCAGACGTTGCAGGACCATGTAAAGGCGAAGCTCGCGCCTTATAAATATCCGCGTTGGATTGAATTTCGCAAAGACTTGCCCAAGACGGCAACGGGCAAGATCCAGCGATTCAAGCTAAGAGCGGAAGGGCCAGGTCACTAG
>JBKPLN010000702.1:0-1440 GCA_046731635.1 Pseudomonadota bacterium
GTTCTACGGCGCGACGTACATGACGCCGGCGATGGCACTCAAGAAGGCCGGGCCGGGGTCGCAATACATCCAAACCTTCAAGGATAAGGAGGGCGACTGGTTGGACGGGGCGAAAGCCTATCGGCTGCGCGTCCCGGCGAACGCGCCGGTGAAAGATTTCTGGTCGCTCACGGTTTACGACAACGAGACGCGCTCGATGTTACAGAATTCGAAGAACGACGTATCAATCTCATCTTATGACGATCTCAAAAAGACCGCTGATGGATCAACCGATATCTTCTTCGCGCCCAATGCTCCCGCCGGCATGGAGAAAAATTGGATTCAGACGGTCCCCGGCAAGGGCTTCTTCGTCTGGTTCCGCGTGTACCACCCGACCGAGCCATTCTTCGACAAATCGTGGCAGCTACCGGACATCGAAAAGAGCAGCAACAGCGGAACAGTTGGCCGTCAGTGATTTAAGAAGGGTGATGTCCGCTATTGGCCCAAAGCGGACATCGGTAGTTGCAGCGCACATGTCCGCTTTCGGGGGTAAAGCAGACATGGCGTTTTGCGGAGGTCCGCTCTCGCAGTCGCTATTGGGGGTAAAGCGGACATGGGCTTGTGCACCGCATATGTCCGCTTATGACCCAAAGCGGACATCAGCTTGGCGCCGCTGACGACTGATTTTCGGCCTCTTCAAGAGGTCAATCTGACCCGGTACGCTGACCAGGCTCGAGCCTTGGGGGCAGCATGAGACGGCGGGATTTTCTTGGTGTCCTAGTTGGCGCGGCAGCTGCGTGGCCCGTTGCGGGACGCGCGCAGCACGGCGAGCAGCGCCGTATAGGCATGCTCCTGCCCGCAACTTCGAACGATCCGCACTATCAGACCTATGTCGAGGCATTCCTATAGGCGCTGGAACAATCGGGCTGGACCATCGGCCGCAACGTGCGCATCGACACCCGCTGGGCCACGACCGATGCCGCCGAGATTCGCAGGCACGCGGCGGAATTGGCCGCGCTCGCGCCCGACGTCATCCTGGCCCCTGCCGCCACGACCGTGGGGCCGTTGCTGCAGGCGACCCGCACCGTACCGGTCGTGTTCCCGACCCTCGTCGATCCGGTCGGCGCCGGCTTCGTCGACAGTCTGGCACGGCCGGGCGGCAACGCCACCGGTTTCATGAATTTCGAATACAGCATCGGCGGGAAATGGCTGGAGCTGCTCAAGGAGATCGCGCCGGGTGTGACGCGAGTGGCGGTTCTTCGGTATGCCGCCACACCCTCCGGAGTAGGCCAGTTTGGAATAATCCAGTCCGTGGCGCCGTCGCTCAGGTTGGAGGTAACTCTGGTCAACATGCGCGACGCGCCCGAGATCGAGCGCGCCGTCGCGGCCTTCGCGCGCGCTCCGAACGGCGGTCTAATCGTGACGGCGAGCCCGTTGGCGCAGCGTCATCGCGATCTGATC
>JBKPLN010000703.1:0-2027 GCA_046731635.1 Pseudomonadota bacterium
CTGCTTCTCGACCAACGGAGTGCGAACAAATCCGGGGCAGATTACATTTGCACGGACGCCGTGCTCGGCGCCCTCCTTGGCGACAACTTTTGCCAGACCGATGAGGCCGTGCTTGGCCGTGACGTAAGGCCCCTTGAGCACGGAGGCCTCCTTCGAGTGCGCCGAACCCATGTAAATGATGCTTCCGCCCCCCTGCTTGTACATTTGGCGCAACGCTGCTCGCGTCGTCAGAAAGGCGCCGTCGAGATGGATCGACAATAGCTTCTTCCACTTGGCGAACTCGAATTCGACCAACGGCGCGACGATTTGAATGCCGGCATTGCTGACAAGAACATCGAGCCCGCCGAATGCCTCGATCACCCTAACGGTGCCAGCCTCCACCTGCTGCTCATCGGTGACATCCATCGCCACGCCGATGGCGCGCTTTCCGCCGGCATCGATCTCACGAGCCGTTGCATCAGCGGCTTTTTGATTGAGATCTGCAATCGCGACCTTCGCACCCTCGCGGGCAAAAACAACGGCGATGTCCTTGCCTATCCCACTAGCAGCGCCGGTGATGATGGCAACCTTATCCTTGAGACGCATGTGAATCTCCCTTGCCTGTCGCGCCTGGCCTCAGGCCAGGTAGTCGTGAACGACTTTGCCGAGATCGAGGGTGAGGTCGGCGATGATGTGCGTGCCGGACACGATCTCGAGCACTGGCAACTCGGCGAGCGGCGCCAAGGCGTGCGAGAACAAGGTGAGCTCAGTTGGCCCCGTCCATGCTCCCTTCAAATCGACATCGGTGAGGTAATACTCGACCAGCTCGCAGATTCGTGCCGTGCCGTCGACGTGCGGAATGATCTTGAGCAGGTAATTGGGCGCCAGCAGGGAAGCTTTTACCGCTGCGAGATCGGCCTCCTTGTGCTTGTATCCCATCGTGCCGATGGCGATCGGCAGGGTTCCGTAGTGCAGTCTGCCGACAAGCGTGTCGATTTCCGCTTTCAGCGTCGGCTGCGCGAGCTTCTTTGGGAAGCCCCAGAGCTCGCGCCCGCCGGCGATGGGCGGATGGTCGTTGAGAAACATGCAATGGGTGTAGCCGCCCTGGCGGCCCTTGAACGAAACAGGGATCACTTGTCCGCTCTCGGTGTAGTCGCCGAAACCCGTCGAATCCGGCATGCGAATGAATTCGAATTTGACCAGCGGCTCGTCGACCTCGAGAGGCTGAGGAACGAGTTCGCGCAGCTTTCGCGGATCCGTGCGATACGTGATGATAAAAAATTCGCGATGATAGAACCGATATGGTCCGACCGGATAAGCCGGACTCGTCAGCGGCATTGCGAATGCCCGCTCGCGCACTTCTTGCTCTTTCATTCTTTCGTTCCTCGCTGATCGGTAGCGATTATTCAGAGCTGCTACGTGTTGCTGCAATCGAACGTGCGAACGCCCTCCAGCCTGTCCGGCGGCTCGAATATTTCTGGATGACTTAGAGTGTGGACGGCGTCGCGATATCCGGTGAGCCAGTGCTCTTCCATCGTCCGCCGGGAGAACTCATAGTCCTTGGCACTGCCCTCATACTTCTTTGCGCGATAGATCAGGTGAACGATGTTGCAGGCCTTCTTATTCGCCTCGGCAGCCAGCATGGCCACCTCGGGAAGGTCGCGCAGCTCCTGGGGAAGCCGCTCGAGCAAGGCGGCGACGGCGATGCGTCGCTTTTGTGCGTACTTGTACAGGTTTATTCCCGCCCGCGTGCGGCTCGAAAAGCGGATCTCCTTCGCCCGCACATCGGCATCGAGAAGATTGCGTGGCAGCTCCCCCTGTGCGCTCCAGAGATCGATCTGGAACGCAAGCGTGTCTCGCCGTGGCCGGCTGTCGAGCACCCATTGCAAGGGCGTGTTGGAAACGAGGCCACCATCCCAAAAATACTCACCATCGATCTCGGTGGCCGGAAACCCAGGCGGGAGCGAGCCGCTGGCGATGATATGCGCCGGGGTGATCCGGTGGGTAGTGGTGTCGAAATAGACGAAATTCCCGGTCCGGACATTGAC
>JBKPLN010000704.1:0-1880 GCA_046731635.1 Pseudomonadota bacterium
ATCTGACGATCGTCACGGCAGAATCCTGCACCGCGGGTGCCGTCGCGACAGCACTTTCGAGCGCTCCGGGTGCGGCCGATTATTTTCTCGGGGGCTTTTTGACCTATACGAAAAAAATGAAAAACAAGATTCTTCGCGTTCCGTTGAAAATCTTAAAAAATAAAGGAGCCGTTTGCAGGGAAGTCGCTGAGGCAATGGCGGCAGGTGCGTTAAAATTAGCAGATGCCGACATTGCAGTTTCAGTCACCGGCGTTGCAGGACCCGAACTGACGAAGATGGTAATCCGGTTGGCCTTGTGTTTTGCGGAGCCGCAATGCGCAGGCGAAAACCGATTGTCGTGCGCCATTTCTTCGAAGGCCTCTCGCGGGATGCGATCAATCAAGCCGCAACAGAGGAAACGTTGACGCTTCTGCAACATGTTTGCCATCGGTAAGGGGCACACGAGAGAGACAGCCGAGGAGAGCTCGATATGACAAACTTCGCAAAACTACCAACCTGGGCCGACAAGTCGTGCGTCCATGCCGTTGTAGAAACCCCACGGGGAAGCCGCGCAAAGCTCGAATTTGATCCCAGGCTGCGTGTGTTCACGTTATCTAAGCCTCTTCTTACCGGACTCACCTATCCTTATGACTGGGGTTTTATACCTTCCACAAAGGCTGATGATGGTGATCCGGCCGACGTTCTCATCATTCATGACGCGGCGACATACCCGGGCTTGGTATTGCGCTGTAAGCCGATCGGTGTGCTGCAGATCATGCAAAAAGAGAATGGGAAAAAGGAGCGCAATGACAGAATCTTTGTGGTGCCCAATCGATCGCCATTCGAAGCTGACCTCACCGACATCCGCAGACTTCCAGGTCGCGCCATGAAAGAACTGGAGCGCTTCTTCGAAGCGACCGATGCTCTGGAAGACAAGCAGATTTCTTGGATGGGAAGGCGCGTCAAAAGCGATCAAAACGATAAAAAAATATTCCCGCTAGTAGATGGGCGTTAAATCACTGCCGGTTATATGTCCAGGATCCTCATCGGCACTTCGGGGTGGGGCTATCCATCGTGGCGCGGACCGTTTTTTCCGGAAAATGTCATGGTGAAGCACCATCTGCAGTATTACGCCACGCAGTTCTCGGCTACCGAGCTCAACGGCGTATTCTACCGCACACCGACAGTCGAAGCGGTGCGGGGCTGGCGCGAGAACACGCCTGACGACTTCGTATTTGCCTGGAAAGCGTCGAAATTCATCACGCACTGGAAGCGCCTCACCGGTAAGTCGCGCAACAGCCTCGCCTTGCTTGAATCTAGGCTCCGCATTCTAGGGCCGAAAGCCGGGCCGGTCCTGTTCCAGCTGCCGCCGCAGTTCACGGTCAACCGCGAGCGCCTGGCCGGATTTTTGAAATTGCTGAAGTCGAGCCGGCGCTACGCGTTCGAATTTCGTCATTCCAGCTGGTACGAACCACCGATCCTCGACCTGCTGCGCGAGCACGACATTTCGCTCTGTCTTTCCGACCATCACGACGCGCCGGCGCCCTGGGAAGTGACCGCCTCATTTGTCTATGTACGTGGCCACGGGCCGCGCGGCACCTACAAGGGTCACTACTCCGACAGAACGTTGCAATCCTGGGCCAGGCAAATTGCTGCCTGGAAGCGAGACGGTCGCGATGTCTATGTCTACTTCGACAACGATCAGAAAAGCGCCGCGCCGGCGGATGCAGCAAAACTTCGACGAATGTTGGAATAGCGTCAACGCCAACCGTGGGCCGGATAAGCTCTATGCAGGACCTCGGACCTTCCGGTAATCGCCGAGTGCCACGTGGTCATGTATGGGGCAATTGAATAGTTCTCGGGCTTCAATACCGTCCACACAGATTACTATCTGATCGACT
>JBKPLN010000705.1:0-1492 GCA_046731635.1 Pseudomonadota bacterium
CTGCCAGGGAAGTGTCCATTCGAGATGCGACCCCTTCAACTTCTGTCGCCGGGAAACCGCCGCCTGTCGCTGCGGCGGCTCCTGTTGAGTCGGTGCAGCAACTGAAAGCCATGGCGCAGGATCTCACTGTCGTGCGACAAAAGCTGGTGCAGCTCACGGCTGCGCAACAAGAGATGGCGCAAAAAATTGCGTCGCTGCAAGCGCTCCAGCAGGACATTAAGCAGAAGGAGTCATCCCCGCCTTCGTCTCCAGCGGCGGCCGTCCTGTTGCGCAAAAATGGGCGTACGTCTGGAGCACGCCCGTCGATTTTGCGGGACTGGAGGATCAACCACGCCCGCAATGGTTATGTCTATGTGCAAGGTCACGGCAAGATCTATCGGGTAGTACCCGGCACCCCATTGCCCGGCGTTGGTCCGGTCGAACAGATCAAACGGCAGAACGGCCGCTGGGTGGTGATGACGCCAAAGGGTATCATCGCCTCGATGCGCGATCTGGAATCAGATGACGACTACGATTTCGACGGCGATTAGTTTCAATCGATGACGATCGCTGTGAGAATATAATGAAAATTGGCGAACCCGATAACATGAAATTCCGGTGGAGTTAGTCCCACTGCACGGACGCATATTCGACCGAGCCATTAATTAGCGGCCTTAGATTGGTTGTTCTTAGGCTTCTCTGTCTGCAAATGATATAGGCATTGGAATCAGTTTTGTAGGTTGAGGTCCGGACCTGAAAGTATGTCTCTGCTGCGTCTACGACTTTATCGGGGAGCGTGTTGGAGACATACCCACCGCAAAATATCGCCAAGATAAAGCAGAAGGATTTTAGGCTAATAGCCAGCCGCGGACAGCACCGGGCCGGACCCGCTACCAGCACGCGCGACCGCGCCTATATCGCGCGGTTTCATTTGGCGCACAATGTAAATTGGGGAATCGCCGCAGGCAGGGGCGGTGACGTCGATTTGGGCGTGGCCATAATCCGAATGACACCAGCGCCCGCCTTCAAATAGACCGTGCGCGGCGGCGATCTGGCCCAGGGCAATACGGCCAGGCAAATTACAGCGTGGATCAACCACGCCGCGCCGTAGTTGGCACACGTCTATCGCTTTTCCGCACGGATGTTCGCTTTCAGGCGCACATCTCCCCGGCCGAATGCCGCCCATAAACAATACACGCGCACCGTAGTTCTTTTCCAGATCATCGATATACGCTTGGAAACGAGCGGCATAAGCGACGCCGACCCGAGCACGCGCACCAGTTTTGGACGACATGATGATACCGTCGAGTTTGTTGCCGCTGGCACCGAGCGGGCGCGCAACAGGTGTCGGCGTGGCCACCGAAATCGTGGTGTTCACGAGCTCCGTTGTCGCTTCCGTGAAACCTGCTGCAGTAGCCGCCATGGTCGTCGTGATAGTTTCTGTGGTTAATGTTCCAGGAACTAGCGGCACTACCAGAATCTCAGAATACAAGACTGCAGCATCGAAATCGAA
>JBKPLN010000706.1:0-3965 GCA_046731635.1 Pseudomonadota bacterium
ACACATGTCACAGTTCCCTCGTTCGCTCGACCGATAAATTGCTGAACGGAGTTCGACATGGCTTTCAAGCTGTACAACGCTCCGCAATCGACCTGCAGCCAGCGTGTTCGCTTTGTTCTCAATGCCAAAGGGCTGGCATTCGAGGAGGTAAAACTCAATCTGCTTGAGGGCGACCAGCTCAAGCCTGATTACCTCAAACTCAATCCCAATGGCGTCGTGCCGACGCTCGACCACGATGGCGCGATCATCATCGACTCAATGTCATCACCGAATACCTTGACGAAATAGCGCCGCGCATCGATTTCACGCCGGAGGACCCTGTCAAACGCGCACGCATGCGCGCGCTGATGCACTTCATCGATGAGATGCCTGCGGCCGCGGTCCGCGTGCCGACCTTCAACCTGGCTTTTCTGCCGGGCTTTCAAAAAATGGACAGCGAAGCCTTTGCGGCAATGGCGGCAAGCAAACCGCTGCGCCGTGAATTCATGTTCACCATGGGACAGACCGGCTTTCCCAGGCACGAAATGGATGCCGCCCTGGCGCGCCTGCGCCGCACTTACGAGCGCATGGCTGCGGAGATTGAAAAGACCGGCGGTCCCTGGCTGCTTGGCGAACGCATCACCCTGGCCGATGTCGCCGTGATGCCCTCACTTGTGCGCATACACGATCTCGGCCTTGCGGATTGGCAGGATCTGCCGCGCGTCGTCGCGTGGTTCGACAATATTCGCGCGCATCCGGCCTACAAGCCGACGTTCTATCATGGCTCGCTGCTGAGCGAACGCTTCCCGCATTTACGGGCATAGAAGAACGCGGCGAATACTTTTTAGACTGCTGGCTTCAATTGTTACGGTGCCGCTAAAGTCGTGATGAGCCACCACACCGGAAAGCCAAAGGTTGCGTCCAGGTATGCGGTTACGGTGCGCAACCAGTTCGGCGCCTGATCGCTGTAACCGAACATCATCAATGCAACGGTTGCCGGGATGCCAATAGCGACCCAATAGGCAAATCGTAGCCAGCGCGCCCGATTCTCCGCGCGTTCCTTCGGTGAGACGTATCGTGACGGATTGGCGATCATGAGAAACATCGTGGGCCGCGCGGCCGCGACCCACGACACCGGAACACTAGTAACGGTGACTGATCGGCAATTCCTCCGCCGGGAACAGCGAAATCACGCGGCAGCCTTTGTCGGTGACGACCATCTCCTCCTCGATGCGCGCACCCGAATAACCATCGGTGGCCGGGCAATAGGTCTCGAGCGCGAACACCATGCCTTCCTTGATCTCCGTCGGATGGTCGAGCGAGACCACGCGCGAGATGATCGGCCGCTCATGCAGGTTCAGGCCAAGGCCATGGCCGAATTGGAGACCGAAAGCCGACAATTCGTCAGGGAAGCCAAACTCCTGCGCCTTCGGCCAGGCGCGCGCAACCTCGTCGGTCATCACGCCGGGACGGATCAATTCGATGGCGCGATCGAGCCACTCACGCGCCTTCTTGTAAGCGTCGTGCTGCGCGGGCGTGGCACGCCCGACGTTGAAGGTGCGGTAGTAGCAGGTGCGATACCCCATGAAGCTTTGCAGAATGTCGAAGAAGGCCTGATCGCCGGGCCGGATCAGCCGGTCGGTGAAATTATGCGGATGCGGATTGCAGCGTTCGCCCGATATGGCATTCACCGCCTCAACGTCATCGGAGCCGTGCCGGTAGAGGAATTCATTGACCTTGGCGACGATGTCGTTTTCGCGCACGCCTGGTTTGAGCTCCTCGTTGATCATGTGATAGGCGCCGTCGACCATGGCCGCGGCGCGATTAAGAAGCGCAATCTCGTCGGCCGACTTGAGCTCGCGGGCCTCCAGCATGACCTGTTGGCCATCGACGATCTTCATGCCAGCCTTCTGCAATTCGAACATCATTGCCGGCTCGATGATATCGACGCCGACCGGCATCTTTTCGACGCCGGCGTCCTTCAGCAGGCCAAAGATTTCCTTGGCATGCTTGGCCATGAGGCCGAACGAGGGTTGCACGGTGCCGCGCAAGCCGAGAAGACCCGCCTTGCAGTTTTCCGGCTTCAGCCACGGCGCATACAGCCGGTGATGCACGGCGGCCGAACCAAAGTCCCACAGGATCGGTTCGTTATCGCGGGTGAGCAGTGCCCAGCGACAGATTTTGTCGCGTTCCCATTCGCCGATCTTGGTTGAAGTCAGGTAGCGGATGTTATTGACGTCGAACATCAGCAGCGCGCCGCACTCGGATTGCTCAAGCGCCTGCTTGGCCCGGCCCAGCCGATAACGGTGAAGGCGGCGATAGTCGACGCGTTCCTCGAAATCGACGCCCATGGTGCCAAGCGCCGGCAACGCGCGCCCCCAGTTGTAGCGCGGGTTGATGTCCTCGGCGCGGATCTGCAGCGGCTCGCGCGTTCTCTCGTCCATGGTCGTCTCCTCTTACGCGGAATTGAAGGCCGGCTTTATAGCCGGCGAAGTCGGCGCATTATAGGCCCTGGCGGCGCCGCTGTCCGGCAACGCGGATATGCCCGATCGCCTGTCAATGTGCCTCGATCCGGGTGTCCTTGATTACGCCACCCCAGACCTCTGTTTCCTTCCTGATAAACGCGGCGGCCTCGGCCGGCGACCCGCCGGCGGCACGCAAACTGATCTGCGCAAAGTGGTCCTGGGCTTCGCGGCTTTGGAGAACCTCGTTCACCGCCTTGTTGAGCTTGGCAATCACGGCGGCTGGCGTCTTAGGCGGCGCGGCCAGCGCGTTCCAGGTGCCGGACTCGAAGCCCTTCACGCCGACTTCATCCAGTGTCGGGATATCGGGCAAGCTCGGGATTCGTTTGTTGGTGGCGACTGCCAGGATGCGCGCCTTGCCGCCCTGATGCAGTTTGATGGCGGACGCAAGCTCCATGAAGATGAAGTCCACGTGACTCGCGATAATGTCATTGAGCGCGGGCGCAGTGCCCTTGTAAGGGACGTGCACCAATTTGGTGCCAATCACACGTTCGAACAGCGCTGCGGTCAGGTGTGACGTCGTGCCGATGCCTTGCGAGGCGTAGTTGACCTTGCCGGGGTTCGCTTTGACAAAGGAGATGAATTCATTTGCCGTCCTGGCGGGAAAATCGGGGCGCACAAGCAGCACGTTGGCGATCGAGGTCATGATCGCCACCGGCTCGAACTGCGTGGGATCGAAATTCATTTTCTTGTAGAGAAGCGGATTGACCGTCAGCGGCGCAGGCTGCGAGGCGAGCAGCGTGTATCCGTCGGGATCGGAGGTGAAGACAGCCTCGGCGCCGATATTGCCGGCCGCGCCGGCGCGATTCTCCACGACGACAGGTTGGCCAAGCCTCTGGTGCAGTCCTTCGGCAACGATGCGCGTCACCGTATCGACGCCGCCGCCCGCCGGTACGCAGACGATGATCTTGATTGGCTTGTTGGGAAACGTAGCTGCGGCATCCTGTGCCAGCGCGGTCGCTGCGAGGAGGAACGTGGCCGAAATCAAAACGGGAAGCGCGCGCACCTTGTTCTCCATACCGCCCGCAATTACGCGACCCGGGCGAGTTTTTGAGCCGGCAGCTTGAGGCCGAACAACCGGATGGCATTTCCCCCGAGAATATTGCGTTTCGCCTGCTCGTTCAGAAAGGGCAGATCGTAGATTGTCGAGGGCAGGTCGAAATCCCAGTGCGGATAGTCGGACGAGTAGAGCAATTGCGTGTCCGCCTTGATCATGCGGAAAGTCTGTTCCAGCGCAGCCATGTCGGCCATTTCCATCGGCTGCGAGGAAAAATACATGTCGCGCATGTATTCGCTCGGCTTTTTCTTCAATGCCGGCGCTTCCGACGAACGCATCATGTATTCATTGTCGAATCGCTGCATCATGAACGGCACCCACGCCAGCCCGCTTTCGACCCACAGTATCTTCAATTTGGGAAACCGCTCCGGCAGCCCATTGGTGATCCAATTGGCGAGGTGCACCAT
>JBKPLN010000707.1:0-5248 GCA_046731635.1 Pseudomonadota bacterium
TTGGAGAGCGGTCCATAGACGATATAACTGTGACCGGTAACCCAGCCAACGTCTGCCGTGCACCAGTAGATATCGCCATCGTGATAGTCGAACACGTATTCGTGCGTGATCGACGTGTAGACAAGATAGCCACCCGATGTATGCAACACGCCTTTCGGCTTGCCGGTAGAGCCGGATGTGTAAAGGATGAACAGCGGATCCTCTGCGTTCATTTCCTCGCAGGGGCAGTCAGCGGAAACTGTCTTCGCTATTTCGTCGTAGTAAATGTCGCGTCCGGATTTCATGTTGACCGGGGCATTCGTGCGCCTGACGACAATTATGGACGTAACACCACCGGCTTTCTCGCACGCTGCGTCGGTGTTGGCCTTCAGTGGAATCTTGCGCCCCCCGCGGATGCCTTCATCGGCAGTGACAACCACGCTCGATTTGCAGTCCTCGATGCGTCCGGCGAGCGAATCGGGCGAGAAGCCGCCAAACACGACGGAATGGATGGCGCCGATGCGGGCGCATGCGAGCATCGATATCGCCGCCTCGGGAATCATCGGCATGTAGATTGTGACGCGGTCGCCTTTCTTGACGCCGCACGCCTTGAGCACATTTGCAAAGCGGCAAACGTCCGCGTGCAACTGCTTATAAGTGAGCTTCTTGTCCTCCTTCGGGTCATCGCCTTCCCAAAGGATCGCGGTCTGATCGCCCCGCTTGGCAAGATGACGGTCAACGCAGTTGTAGCAGACGTTCAGCGTGCCATCCTCGAACCATTTAATGGACACGTTGTTGGGGTCGTAGGACGTGTTCTTGACCTTGCTGAAAGGCTTGATCCAGTTGATGCGCTTGGCCTGCTCCGCCCAGAACCCGTTCGGATCGTTGACCGATCGCGCATACAATTCCTTGTACTTGGCCTCATCGATATAGGCGCGTTTGCGCCATTCGGCCGGCACGTCATAGACCTTGTCGGACATCGACACTCCTCCCGACCCGCCCAGATACGCGGCAGGCGCTTATTTGTTTATCGATCGCATTATGCGACGGCATTTGCGCGACCGACAAGGTGCGGATAACCCGGTTCCGGGAGATTCAGGCTTCAGGGCCCAAAGCCGCCGACAATAGCGCCGATAATCAGAAAAGCGCCAAGCCAGCCGACGCTGTCAATCGCTGTGAGCATCGGGCGCCGGCCACTGAAGGCATTGTTTGTCGCGATCGTTGTCAGCACAAAGCCGAACCAGCCCAGGGCGGCCGAGATAACGCCGGCGCGCACGCTGAACAGGTTCATGTGCAAAAGAATGCCGTAGAGCGTCCAGCCAATGATGATCTCGCTGATGAAAACCACGACGAAAGGTGCTCCCTTCGCCAGGATGGACTTGGCGTCCTGCTCCGCCTTGAATTGCTCCAGGGTTCTCCCCTGCGCCGCCATCCACGGCTTGCTCAGGGCGGTGTAATAAATACCGCCGAAAATCCAGGCAGCCACGGCGGCAACGAGGATCGAAACAAGATTGGCATGCGCAAGATTCATGGCCGCCTCCCTATTTCAGCCCGCCCATTTTGCACACCAGCTTCCACTCGGCCTCGGTTACCGGCTGCACCGATAGGCGCCCGTATTTGACCAGTGCCATATCCTTGAGTCTCGGTTCGGCCTTGATGGCCGCGAGCGTTACCGGCTTGGGCAACGGCTTGTCGGCCACAGTCGTGACCGCAATCCACGGTTCGTTTTTTCCCGCCGTTGGATCTGGAAATGCTTCGCGGATGATCTCGCCAATCCCCACGACCTGTTTCTCGTCGCCGGTATGATAGAAAAAGAACTTGTCGCCTTTTTTTATTTCCTTGAGATGCCGGCGCGCAGTGAAATTGCGCACGCCGGCCCAGGCCTCACCCTTTGCGCCACGCTTGACCTGGGCGTCCCACGAATATTCCTCCGGCTCCGTCTTCAGCAACCAATATGCCATGGCGTCATTCCGATCTGAGCGGCCGTGTAAGCAACGATTCGATCGCTGCATCCACGCTCATGCTTTTCGATAGCACCGCAGCGACGGCACTGGCGATCGGCATATCCACGTCTTTCTCGCGCGCCATCTCCAGAAGCACCGGTGCGGTGAAAACGCCTTCCGCCAGTTTGCCGTGCGCGGCGGTATGCGGGTCCTCGCCTTTCCCCAGGGCCACGCCGCAGGAAAAGTTGCGCGACTGCGGAGTTCCGCAAGTGAGAACCAGATCGCCGAGACCCGACAGGCCCATCAAGGTTTCGGTCCTGGCCCCGCATGCTTTGCCGAAACGGACCAGCTCGGCAAAGCCGCGAGTGGTGAGCGCTGCCGAGGCGCTGGCGCCCAGTCCTTTTCCCGTAACGATCCCTGCAGCGATAGCAAGAACATTCTTGGTTGCACCGCCCAGTTCGACACCGCGAACATCCGTCGAGTGGTAGGGACGAAACGTGCCGGCGTTCAACGCATGTGCCAGGTCGAGCGCGACCTTGGCATCCGTTGCTGCGATGGTAACCGCCGTGGGCAATCCGCGCGCGACATCGACCGCGAAGCTGGGCCCGGAGAGGATTGCGGGAAGTGCGTTCGGCGCGCATTCGGCAATGATCTCGGTCATGAATTTATGCGTGCCGTGCTCGATACCTTTGGCGCAGGCGATGAGCGGCATATCCTTTTCGATCGACGATGCCAGACAGGAGACCACCGACCGTACCGCCTGTGCCGGAACCACGATGAGAATCGCATCGCCGCTCGCGGTTTCTTCAAGATCGCGCGTTACCTTGATGCCTTCGTCGACGCGTATGCCGGGCAGAAAGCGGCTTTCACGATTTTTTTCCAGGGTTTCGGCGTTCCGTTGCTCGTATTCCCAAAGCATGACCTGCCGTCCGGCACGCGCACACGTGAGTGCAAGCGCCGTTCCCCAAGCGCCGCCACCAAGCACCGCGATCTTTTGAATGCTCATGTCGTTCGCTGGTCCACTACTTGTATGCAGCTGTGCGCCGCCGCAGGCCCTCGGCGGCGGCGATCTCGTCAAGCGGCCAGCGAGCACGCGGCGCTATATTCAGCGGATCGGTGAGGCCGAGCGCCAGGCGTTCGCAGCCTGTCCACGCGATCATCGCACCGTTGTCGGTGCACAGTTCGGGTGGAGGTAGAACGAGAGTGGTGCCGACCTCAAAGGCGAGTCGATTAAGCACCTTTCTCACCGCCTGGTTCGCGACGACGCCTCCCGCTGCAACGAGCGCGGTTGGCATTCCAAAGCGCGCGCGGAAAAGCAGCAGCCCGGCACGTAGCCGGTCAAATACCACGTCGACGATGGCTTGCTGAAAGGCCGCACAAAAGTCGGCCACGTCCTGGTCACTAAGCGGCGCAATCTTTTCCGCTTCCAGCCGCAGCGCGGTCTTCAAACCCGACAGCGAAAAATCGGCATCCTTCCGTCCGTGCATCGGCCGCGGCAGCGTGAAGCGCACCGCGTTGCCGCGCGCAGCTTCCTTCTCGACGTGAGGCCCGCCCGGATATCCGAGTCCGAGGAGTTTTGCGGTCTTGTCGAAGGCCTCGCCTATCGCATCGTCCTGGGTCGTGCCAAGGCGCACGTAGTTGCCCACGCCGCGAACAGCCACGATCTGGGTATGACCGCCAGACGCCAGGAATAGGCAGTAGGGAAACGCGACTCTATCGGTCAGGCGGGCCGTCAGGGCGTGAGCTTCCAGATGATTGACCGCCAGCAACGGTTTATTCTTTACGAGCGCAATCGCCTTGGCGGTGGTCAGGCCCACAATGACGCCGCCGATCAGTCCGGGGCCGGCAGCGGCGGCGACGCCGTCGATCGCGTCGTAATCCCGACCGGCCTGTGTCATGGCATTGGCGATGACCGCATCGAGAACTTCCACATGGGCGCGCGCGGCGATTTCCGGCACGACGCCGCCGAACGCGGCGTGCTCGGCGATTTGCGACAGCACCACGTTGGAGAGGATCCTGCCATGGCCGTCGTCAAAGCGTTGAACCACCGCGGCGGCGGTTTCGTCGCACGTCGTCTCGATGCCGAGGACAATCATTCCTTCCTCAATGGCTTGCGCCCGACCGGGGTGACGGCGGCTGAAATAATAGCTAGTCCTGACGCTTGGGCCGACCCCGGTCCGGCCTAGCATCGCGAGGTTACATGGCGCAATCCACAGTCTCGTTGCGCATAGGCACGCGCGGCAGCCCGTTGGCCCTGGTGCAGGCACGCGCGGTGCGCGCACGTCTGGCTGCGGCCATGCACATGACCGAGGAGGAAATCGAACTCGTCGTCATTCGCACCAGCGGCGATACCATCCAGGATCGGCCACTGGCGGAAGAAGGCGGCAAAGGCCTGTTTACCAAGGAAATCGAGGAGGCGCTTCTTGCCGGGCGCATCGATCTCGCGGTCCACTCGGCAAAGGACATGTCCACCGTGCTGCCTGAGGGCCTGATGCTGGCGGCATGTCTCGAACGCGAGGATCCGCGCGACGTTTTCATCAGCCGCAAGGCGCGTACGCTTTTGGAATTGCCCAAGGGGGCCAGGCTCGGAACTGCATCGCTTCGCCGCCAGGCTATAGCGAAGCGTGCGCGGCCAGATCTGATCGTGACGCCACTGCGCGGCAACGTGGAAACTCGCCTTCGCAAGCTCGACGCCGGCGAAGCCGATGCAACGTTGCTCGCGCTGGCAGGATTGAAACGGCTCGGGCTGGCGGGTCAAGCCACGAGGATCATGAGTGCCGAAGAATTTCTGCCGGCCGTCGGACAAGGCGCCATCGCGATCGAGACGCGTGCAAACGATGGGCGGATGCGCGATATCGTCGCGCGCATTGACAATGCCGACACGTCGACAGCCATTGCATGCGAACGCGCTTTTCTCGCCGCTCTCGATGGTTCATGCAAAACTCCGATCGCAGGTCACGCAACCGTAGTGGCAAGCACGGTCCAATTCCGCGGACTGATTGCGCGACCAGACGGAAGCGCGGCACTCGACATCACAGGGACTGGCGACCGCAAGGACGCGGCCACAATCGGGACCGAAGCTGGACGCGAGCTCAAGCATCGTGCCGGACCAGGATATTTCGATTGATGGACAAGGGCGGGTGACATGCGCATTGTCGTCACGCGTCCACGAGTTGAGGGCGAGCGGACCGCCACCGCGCTCCGGGCATGCGGACATGAGGTGCTGGTGACACCGCTCATGCGCATCGAGTCAATGACGGCGGACCTTGGCGGCGCGTGGAGTGGAGTGTTAGTCACCAGCGCAAATGCGGCTAACGCCATTAGGG
>JBKPLN010000708.1:0-1940 GCA_046731635.1 Pseudomonadota bacterium
CCGTCAGGCATCCCTCTCCGCAGAATACGTCCGGCCCCAGGACCGCGACGACGGCTTCTTGCCCTTGCTCCGAGGTAACGGTGATTTTGACCTTGCCTTTTTGGATATAGAACACCGCATCCGCCGAACTACCCTGCGTGAAGACTTTTTGGTTCTTTTGATATTTGGAGATGCTCCGGCCGCCATTGACGGTGACGAGAAATACCTTCGGGTCAAATGGAACTTTTTCTGCTTTTTCCTTTGTCATGGCCGTTGCGCTCTTCCAGCGCCTCACACGCTCAGAACAGAAACGATTAAGCCACCGTCGGAGATTAAATCAAAAGTTTGGTCGGTCCGACTTCTAAACAATCCAATCCTCGGTGTCCCAAATGCCTAAAACGGCGGCATAAGTGGACTAATGGCCGATATTGAAATTCAAGTGGCCTCATTTGACAAGTTAATTTGAGGAACGTCCACACCGTCATGTTGTCGCGTAGTTCCCAGAATGGTCTGTTTTGATCAGACAGTTCACCATCAAAGGAACAGGCTTAAACATCACCGAAACGGCTTCGGGCCTCGGTGACTGAGAGACGCTCCTGCGCTCCCGCTCGTATTGTTTGGGAGGTCCCTATGAATATGATCCAAAACGTTTGGTTCGACGACGCTGCAACCTCGGCGATGGGCGAGGCTTTCGACAATGCCTGCAAATCGCTTCGAAATTTCGGGTCTGCCGTGCCTGCGATTATCGCGGATTTGATCATTGCAGGCGCCAAGAATGGCGAGCGCGATCCCGCCCGCCTCTATGAGCAAGCAGTAATAATCTTTGCCATCGAAGATACGTCGATGCCGCTTGTTAGCGTAGGCCGCGACCCCCCCGTCCCAACCTACGCTTCGGTCACGCACGCAGCGTGATCATAGAAAGAAGGTCATGCTGGAACGTCTTGGCAAAGTAAGCGGATGGGTGGGCACTAGCTTCGCGTTGCTAGCTTTTGTTTTCGCCTTCATGAAATGGAGTCCTGGCCACGGAGAGCCTTTTTATTTTGGAGTGCTTGCCGCTGTTTTATTCTTTCTCATTGGGCAGGCCGTTCGCTATGTCCTTGTCGCCAGGAGCTCCATGTGAACCGAATAAGTAGCCCGATGTCCGCTATGGGCCCTTAGCGGACATCCCTAGTTGCACCGCGAATGTCCGCTTTCGGGGGTAAAGCAGAATGACTTTTTGCGGCGCGAATGTCCGCTTTTGACCCAAAGGGGACATTGCTGCCCGCTTAACGGTCAATAGATGGGAGGCGACGATGAGCATGAAAACGATCTTGGTTCCGATGGAATACCATGACGCCATGCAGTCAGCACTGGAAACCGCGCTGCTATTGGGTCGTAGGTGTGACAGTTACATCGAAGGTTTCGCGCTACGGTGGGCGATCAACGAATTTTTGGGCGGCGACGTGATGGGCGGCGTGGTCCCGGAAAAGTATAGCGAGGACACTGCGGCAGAGACGAAGAAAGCAAAACGGATTTTTGAATCCTTCATGCAGCAACACGATGTGCCGCGCGCAACCGAAACGACAGAGTCGCTGTCATTCGGCTGGTTGGATGATGCGTCAGAGGGGGAAAGTTTCATTGGCAGCTACGGCCGCGTTTTCGACGTAATAGTGATGAAACGGCGGGATGAGCACTCGGGCACCATGCACGACAGAGCGATCGAATCTGGCCTGTTCGAGAGCGGTCGACCGATACTACTATCTCCACCGTTGCCACCACGCCAGATCGCCACCAACGTGTTGATTGCATGGAACTGCAGCACAGAGCAGGCACGGGCCATTGCTCTTGCGATGCCGCTTCTTCAGAAAGCCGATCGCATTACGGTCCTGACGGTTGTTGGCGGAACGGGAGTGGCGGGACCCTCGGCCGAGCAATTGATCCGATACCTGCAGCGAAATGGACTTGTCGCAGAGGCGAAGCGA
>JBKPLN010000709.1:0-7243 GCA_046731635.1 Pseudomonadota bacterium
ACCGCGCTTCGCTCGAAGCGCTGCTCAGCGAGATCCGTGCGGCTCCGCGAACCGCGAATGCAAAATCGCTCGTCGACGGAATCGAGATCGCGGGCCGGGAACGGCCGGCGCTGTCCCCGATCGATGGTCGGGAAATTGGCACCGTGCAGGAAAGCGACAAAGCCATCGTGAACTCGGCGCTCGCCGCAGCTCATTCCGCATTTCAGTCCTGGGATGCAATGCCGATTGCCAGTCGGGCGAAGATACTTGAACGCGTTGGCGATTTGATCGAGCAGAATCGTGGACGACTCATCGCGCTGCTGCAGGTTGAGGGTGGAAAGACGATCGACGACTGCGTTTCGGAGGTGCGCGAGGCAGCGGACTATTGCCGATACTATGCCGGCGAAGCGCGCCGCTCGCTTGCGCCGATGCCGATGCGGGGGCCAACCGGCGAGAGCAACGAACTGCGGATGCGGGGGCGCGGCATTTTCATCTGCATCAGCCCGTGGAATTTTCCGCTGGCGATCTTTGCCGGCCAGATCGCGGGGGCGCTGGCCGCCGGCAATTGCGTTGTCTCCAAACCTGCGGAACAGACGCCTCTTATCGCGTTCGAGACGGTGAAACTTTTCCACGCCGGCGGCGTGCCGCCGGGCGCGCTCCAACTGGTATTGGGCGACGGGAAAGTTGGGGCCACGCTTACCGCGGATCGTCGCGTTGCAGGTGTTGCCTTCACTGGGTCGACGGAGGTTGCGCGCGCGATCAACCAGATGCTGGCGGCGAAAGATGGCCCGATCCCGCCGCTAATCGCCGAAACTGGCGGCATCAACCCGATGATCGTCGATGCCACAGCGCTCCCTGAACAAGTGACCGATGACGTGATCGTGTCGGCGTTTCGCTCTGCCGGGCAGCGCTGCTCCGCGCTCCGCCTACTGTGCGTGCAGGAAGAGATAGCGGACCACGTGTTCGAGATGGTCGCGGGGGCGGCCCGGGAACTCGCGCTCGGCGATCCGCGCGATCCGGCGACCAATACCGGGCCGGTGATCGACAGCGAGGCGAAGGAAAAGCTAGAGCGGTGGATTTCACGCGCGGAACAGAGTGGCGCGGTGTTGTTCCGTCTCGACGGCAATATGCCGGCGCAGGGTACCTATGTTGCGCCAGCCATTCTGGAGCTAAACAGCGCGCGCGAGCTGAAGGAAGAAGTGTTCGGCCCGGTGTTGCATGTCGTGCGATGGCATGAAAATGAGCTCGATCGTCTTCTCGATGACATTGCCGCGAACGGTACGGCGCTCACACTCGGCATTCATTCGCGCATCGATACGACCATTGCCCACATCGCGCACCGCCTTCCGCATGGCAACGTCTACGTGAACCGAAACATGATTGGCGCCGTCGTCGGCTCTCAGCCGTTCGGCGGAGGTGGACTGTCCGGCACGGGACCCAAGGCCGGGGGGCCCCACTATCTCCAGCGCTTTGCGCTCGAACAGACGGTGACGGTCAACACAGCTGCATCGGGCGGCAATGCGACACTGCTGTCTGAGGACGAAGACTAGGCCAGGTGGCGCCGCGGACGTGTCGAAGCAGAAACGCCGCTTTTTGGACCCATTTCCCACGTTAAACCAGAAATAACCGTGATGGCAGCCAAGTACCGCGCTCTAGGGCTGGCCGTCACATGCGTTAACCGGTTTTGTGCGCGGATCGGGTATTCTGGGATTTAATGACTGATTCGGTCGCCAGGCTTTACGATGCCGTGATCGCGGTCCGGGGCTCAGATCCTGCGAAATCGCGAACAGCCCGGCTTTTGCGCGCAGGTCGCGCGAAGATGGCCAAAAAACTCGCGGAAGAGGCGGTCGAGGTCGTCATCGACGCCATGCACGGCCAGCCCGAAGCCGTGGTGAAGGAAAGCGCCGACCTTCTGTACAATCTCGTGGTGTTGTGGGTTCACGCCGGTGTCCGTCCCGAGGAAGTCTGGGCCGAGATGCATCGGCGCGAGTTGATGTTCGGCCTCGCGGAAAAAGTGCCAAAGGATTTTGTCCGCGGCGCGGCGAGACGCAAGGTCGTCCCGCTTGAAGCCAGGCGCATTCGCAAGCGCCGCTGATCCGTCACAATTTTCCTCACGAGTATACGGATGACCGTTGAGGCTGCCGAGCCACGATCTTTGCTGCGCCGTCTTTATGACTGGTGCTTGGCCGCTGCCCATAAGCCGCATGCATTGTGGACTATGGGCGCCGTATCGTTTGCGGAAAGCTCGTTCTTTCCGGTGCCCCCCGACGTAATGTTGATCCCCATGGCTTTGGCGCGGCCAGAGCGTGCATACGTCATGGCGACGTGGTGCACAGTTACGTCGGTTGCGGGAGGACTGCTCGGCTATGCCATCGGCGCGCTTCTCTACGATTCCGTCGGCGCCTGGCTTATCAGCCTTTATGGTTACGGCGACAAGGTTGAGGCGTTTCGCGAAGCTTACGCCGAGTGGGGTGCCTGGATCATCCTGCTCAAGGGTCTGACCCCGATCCCCTACAAGATCGTGACAATTACGTCGGGATTTGCCGGCTACAACCTTTGGCTGTTTACTTTGTTTTCCATCATCACCCGCGGCGCCCGATTTTTTGTGCTGGCGTTTCTCCTGCACCGCTATGGCGATCGGGCCCGTCATATTATTGAAAAGCGTTTGGGCTTATGGGTATTGATTGGGGCAGCTGTTATCGTCATTGGCATCGTTGCAGCGCTATACTTGTTTTGAGGGGACAGGTGGCTCCTCAATTTGGCCACCTGTCGGCCTTAAACACCGATGGCGAATTGGGAGCAAGCTGCGTTTTGACGGCTGGGGCAGGCACCTGCTTTCGCAGATATGGGCATTCGACGGGCATCGATTTTTCATTGCAGTGATCGGGGGGCTGCTTCGCCCATGCCCGGTTTGTTTGCTTTCGCGCTGGTGCTGATATCGACCGTGGCCGCGGCGCAGGATCAGGCGACCCCAAATCAGAAAACTCCCCAGAACGAAGGTTTTATTTCAGCCGTCAGCCGCTGGTTCGAGGAGCAGACCGCCAACGTGAATTCAACGTTCAGGGATGCGCGCAAGAAGGTTGAGGGTTTCAGCAGCGCGGCGGGCGATGCGGCCAAGACCACGGTCGAAGGCGCGAGGGATGCCGCGGACGCGGTCGCGCGCATTCCGCATGCCCGCGCGGTCAGCGGACACGAGAAATGTCAGCCTGCACCCAACGGCGCGCCGGATTGCGTCACCGCGGCGACCGCGATGTGCAAGGCCAAAGGCTTCGGATCGGGAAAGAGTGTCGACATGACGACAGCCGAAATCTGCCCGGCGAAAGTCTATTTGTCGGGCCGTTCCACCGGCCCCGAATGCACGACCGAGACATTCGTTTCGCGTGCGCTTTGCCAATAGCGTTTGGCCAGCAAGCGCCGCTTGTATCGCCGGGCGGCCTGTGTTTCGTTTTAAGCGATGAACCTTCATACGAAGCTGCTCGAACGCGAAACCGCCGGACGCCCGGTCACAGTCGGCCTGATCGGCGCCGGCAAATTTGGCACGATGTTCACGGCGCAGGTCCGACTGACGTCGGGGATGCATCTCGTCGGCGTCGCCGATCTCGACGTCGCGCGGGCGCGGAACCAACTGAAAAGCGCAGGCTGGCCCGATGAGGCCTATGCCGCGGCGTGGCTCGATGATGCACTTAAAAAACGGACGACCCTTGTAAGTGATAATGCGCATGCGCTGATCGTCGACCCGCGGATCGAGGTTATCGTCGAAGCGACCGGAGTTCCGGGCGCGGGTATCGAACATGCGCTCAACGCAATTGCGAATGGCAAGCACATCGTGATGGTGAACGTCGAAGCCGACGCAGTGGCAGGCCCGCTGCTTGCAAGCCGCGCGAGAGCTGCGAACGTTGTCTATTCACTTGCCTGGGGTGACCAGCCGGCGCTCATCTGCGAACATGTTGACTGGGCTCGGGCCGCCGGACTCAAGGTCATTTGCGCCGGCAAAGGAACGCGTTACGAGCCGCACTATCATCAATCCAATCCCGACAATGTCTGGGACATTCTCGACAAATATCTGAATATCTCCGATCGCAAGTCTATCAATCCAAAAATGTTCAACTCGTTCGTCGATGGCACCAAGTCGGCCATCGAAATGACCGCTGTTTGCAATGCAACGGGTCTGACGCCGCAGACGAATGGGCTCGGCTTCCCTCCGGCGACACGCTTCGAACTCGCCGATGTCTGCAAACCGAAAAGCGACGGCGGCACTCTGGAAAAGGCCGGCGTGACCGAGGTGACGTCGTCGGTTTATCGGGATGGCCGCGATGTCCCGCATCACCTCGCGCTCGGGACCTATGTGGTGTTCGAGGGCGAAACCGATTACGCGCGCCGGTGTTTCAAGGAATACGCTATGTTGCCGGACAAAACCGGCAAATACGGCGCGCTCTACCGCCCGATTCACATGATCGGGATGGAGCTTGGAATTTCGGTTGCCAGCGCGGCGCTGCGTAGCGAGCCAACCGGTGCGCCCACCGGTTTCCGTTCGGACGTCGTCGCAACGGCAAAGCGCCATTTGAAAGCCGGCGAGATACTGGACGGGGAGGGCGGCTTCTGCGTCTGGGGCAAGCAAACGCCGGCGGATGCGTCGCTCGCCCGCGAGCTGCTGCCGCTCGGGCTCGCCCATAACGTCAAGCTCAAGCGCGATATTGCCGAAGGGCAGGCGCTTCGATGGTCCGACGTGATGTACGACCCGAACGATTCAGCCGTGAAAGTGCGGCGCGAAATGGAAGCGGCGTTTGGCCGGCGGAATGTTGCCGCCGAGCCGGTGTTATGACGTGACGGAAACAGCAAGAACGATCGGGAGGACGATAGATGAGATATCTGTTCGCGGCGTTGTCGGTGCTCGCTCTTTTCCTGTTGCCTCAAGATGGGCGCGCCCAGGACGCCAAGCTTGCCGTCATCGTGTTTCCGGGCGTGCAGAACCTGCCGATGTTTGCAGCGCAGGCGAAAGGCCTCTATGCCAAGCGCGGTCTCAATGTCGAAATAAAATTCACGCCCAATTCCGACGAGCTGCGCAATGGCCTCGCGGAAGGCCGCTACCAGATTGCACATTCCGCCGTCGACAATGCCTTCGCGCTCAAGGACAAAGCGAACGTCGATATCGCCGTGGTGTTAGGCGGCGACAACAGCTTCAATCACCTCATTGTGCAGCCGGAAATCACGTCACTGACCGATATCAAGGGCAAGACGGTTGCCGTTGACGCGGTCAACACCGCTTACGCCTTTCAGCTTTATGAGATCCTGCGTCAGAAAGGGCTCAACAAAGGCGACTACGAGGTCAAGCCGGTCGGCGGAACAGGATCGCGTCTCGAAGCCATGACAAAGGACAAAACATTGGTTGCCGCCATGTTGAATCCGCCATTTTCCATCCGCGCCGAAAAGGCCGGCCTCAAGGATATGGGCACCGCAGCGGCTGCACTTGGCGCGTACCAGGGAACCAGCGCGTTCGTGCTGCGCACATGGGGCCAGTCGAATGCCGATACACTCGTTAAATATCTCGAGGCCTATGTCGAGGGATTGCGCTGGAGCTTTGACCCGAAAAACAAATCCGAAGCCGTAAGCCTGCTGGTCGAGCGACTAAAACTGCCGGAGGATATCGCCGCGCAGTCCTACGACAGCACAAAGAGTGACTTCAATCGCGACGGTGCGATCGACATGGAAGGTGTGAGGAACGTGCTCAAGCTGCGCGCACAGTTCGAGGGCGGCTCCCCTTCAGATCCTGAAAAATATCTCGACCTGTCCTACTATCAGAAAGCGCGGGCCGGGCTTGAAAGAACGAACTAAGCGAGCTCGATTTCGCCATCGACTTTGTGGCTGAGACCAACCTTGCCAATGGTGAGGACCATCTGCGCCTGAATGGTTTCATTGCCCTTGAGACGCCCGTCGGCGACCGCCGCGCGGATCGACTTCTCGATCTCCTGCTGGGAGGTAACGCCCACGACCTTGAGGAATTTCCGTAACGACATGTTGAGAGCTTCTTCGTTCATTTGAAAGACTCCTTGAATGGTGCGTTCCGAGAGATGTTACGGCTCAGTGCGTCCCGACACCAAGCGTTTATGCCGCAAAAGAATGCTTGCATTTCCGTTTGGCTGGGCAGCGACTTGACGCTATAGCTAGCCCTCGGCCGGTGTGGCGGAATTGGCAGACGCGCACGACTCAAAATCGTGTTCCCCAAAGGAGTGTCGGTTCGACCCCGACCACCGGCACCACGAACCGCGCCGACAGGTCTCTCGCGCATGGAAGATTATGTGGCTTTGCTCCGCCGTGACCCGCCGCTGGCCGCTGCAGCAATCGTTGCCGTCGTCGGTACATTGACGATCTGCGGATTCTTTTTCTTCCAGTATGTCCTAGGCTATCCGCCCTGTCCGCTTTGCCTCGATCAACGCAATGCATATTACGCGAGCGTCCCGCTTGCGGCGCTGCTGTGGCTCGGCGCGGGCCACGGCGCTTCAAGCAAGGTCATGATTGCGGGCTTTGCAGTGATAACCGCGATCATGCTGTGGAACGCCGGGCTGTCGGCTTATCACGCCGGCGTCGAGTGGAAATTCTGGCCCGGCCCTGCGGATTGTTCCGGGCCGATCAACAGTCTCGGGTCAGCCAGCGACATGCTCAAGCGACTTCAGGATATCCGCATCGTGCGCTGCGATGAGGCAGCCTGGCGATTCCTCGGAATATCGCTCGCCGGCTATGACGTTCTGGTATCGCTGTTTCTTGCGATCGTCGCCGCCTGGGGCGCAAAGGTTTCGCTGGCGCGTCGTAAGACGTCCGGTTAGAACCTCGCCACAGGTTTTTCGCCATGGAAGTCCTGATCATCGGCGCCGGCATCGGCGGATTGACCCTCGGGCTGATGCTTCATCGCGCCGGAATCGCCTGCCATATCTTTGAGGCTGCTCCCCAGCTGAAGGCCGTCGGTGTCGGGATCAACATCCTGCCGCACGCATCGCGCGAACTATGCGCGCTTGGTCTTGAGGACGCTCTCGCGAAAGTCGCGGTCACCACGCGGGAGTATTGCTTCTATAACCGCTTCGGCCAATTCATTTACAGCGAGCCGGCGGGCCGCTTCGCCGGCTATGACGTCCCGCAATTTTCTATTCCCCGCGGCGCCCTCCAGATGGTTCTGCTTGACGCCTTCATCGAGCGCGCCGGCGCGGACAAGGTCATAACCAGCTGGCGTTGTACCCGCGTTGAGCACGATGGCCCTGAGGCGGTTGCGCAT
>JBKPLN010000710.1:0-5813 GCA_046731635.1 Pseudomonadota bacterium
TCCCGAATCCTTGTGATTTCCCTGCGCCGGTTTGGCGACCTGCTGCTGACCACGCCGTTGATCCGGAGCCTGCGCCGCGCATGGCCCGGTTCGACGATCGACGTGCTGACGTTTGCCAATACGGCGGGAATTGTTGCGGGCAATCCTGACATCGGCCGCGTGATCACCATGCCGGAGAGGCCAACAGCAGCGGAGAGCGCGCGACTCCTGTCGCGCCTCTGGCGCCAGTATGACATCGCCGTCTCAACTCAAAGCGGCGATCGTCCCACCGTCTTTGCCTTTGCTGCCGGCCGGCTACGTGCGGGCGTTACAACCAGCGACGATTCATGGCTTGCGCGCAAGCTAAAGGGCGTTGCGTTGCAGCGACGCGTCCCGGCAGAGGACAAATTGCACCGCGTTGAGCAAATGTTGCGTCTCGCCGACGTCCTTGGAATCGCTCGCGTTGCGGAACTGGTCTGTCCAGCCGCGGCGGCAGGCTCGCCGGTCCCTACCAGCGGCAATTACGCCCTCATCCACGCAGCGCCGATGTTCACCTACAAGGAATGGACGCTGGAGGGTTGGCGCACGCTCGCTTCAGGTCTTGCGAAGCGCGGCTTGTCCGTGGTTGCGATCGGCGGACCCGGCGCGGCCGAGCGTCGGTATCTCGAAGAAGTCTGGAGCGGCATTGCCGAAATCCATCAGATGGAATGGCCGGGCATGATGAGTCTGCTCGAAAATGCGCGCCTCTATATTGGGCCCGACACATCGGTGACCCATCTTGCCGCCGCGGCGGGCTGCAAGACCATTGCCCTGTTTGGGCCGACGGATCCACGCGTCTGGGGTCCTTGGCCGGTTGGCGGACTCGCGACCCCGTGGGGCGCAAGCGGAACAATCCAGAACCGCGGCAACGTCTGGATTGTGCAGAACCCCTTGCCCTGCATGCCTTGCACCTTCGAAGGCTGCGAACGCAACATCCGCAGCCGCAGCGTGTGTCTCCACGAACTTGCGCCGGCGCAGGTCCTGGCGGCGGCCGACCAGGCGCTCGCTTGACCGCACCGCGCGCGCATTCCAAGCTTGTCTCACCGCCACCTGTACCCTTCCGGAGTCGCGCATGACATTCCGCATCGCCGTGGTTCAACCCATCGCCAATCCGGTCGGAGAAGCCGAAAAGAACGTGGCCGATGCCGTTGATTTCATTGTCCGCGCCAAAGCGGAAGGTGCGGATTTCGTGTGCTTCCCTGAAACCTACCCCGGTCCGTGGCGCATGCCGGCGACTTTCGATCCGACACCGCGCATCGCGGAAGCCGCTGCCAAGCATGGCATCAATGCGGTCTACGGTACCATCGAGCCGCTAAGCCACAATGAAGGCACGGCGCATAACCTTATCTGCATGGCCTATGGCGATGGCCGCCCTCCGGCCAGTTATCGCCGCACCCATCCAAACGGACCATGGATCTACACCGGTGGTCAGTGGTGGGAGTTTCAATACGTCGCCGGGAGTGAGTTCCCTGTCTTCGATACGCAACACGGAAAAGTAGGACTCGCAATGTGCAGCGAGGCCTATATGCCCGAGGTGACGCGAGCGCTTGCACTGCGTGGCGCCGAATTGATTTTCATGCCGGCAGGAACGGATAAGCGGCGGCTGTGGGCAACCTGGCGCAACCTGATCTGGTCGCGCGCGATCGAGAACCTGGCGATCGTCGTCACCACGCAGAATCTGTTCAGCCACGCGGAGCGAGGTCTTGCGATGGTCGCAACTCCCGAGGAAATCCTGTTCGAGAGCACCGGCGCCGGGCTTTTCGTCGTCGAGGTAAGCCTTGAGCGCCCGCGCGAGATGCGCACGACGAGCGACAGCGTGACCTCGGCGTTAAACTACGGGGCAAAGCAAGGCGTGCTCGGCCCGCAGTGGCAACGGCCGGAGCTGCGCGAAGTCATGTACCCCCGCCCGCGCGAAGCGGCGGAGTAAGCATTTCGCAGCAAATATGACTCTGAAACGGCAAGAACTTGTGGACTTGCCTGCCGAGGCAGGGCTGTCCGAGCGAACAGTGCTTGCACGAGCCTACCGCGACTACCATCGCTACAGCGTGACCTTAAAGCACGGCGACGTCCCGCTCGTGCAGGAGCGCGATGTATTGATCGCCGGCAAGGTCGCCGTCGTGATGCCTATCGACCTGGCCCGCCAGGAGATCGTGCTGATCCGCCAATTTCGACTGGCCGCGCATCTCGCCAACGGGCGCGGCGATCTCATCGAGTTCGTCGCCGGGCGCGTCGAACCGGGCGAGTCACTGTTCGATGCTGCGCGGCGGGAATGCCAAGAAGAAATCGGCGTGGCGCCCAAAAAGCTTGTCGAGCTGCTGACATTTCTGAGCACGCCGGGGCTGACGGACGAGGAGGTCACGATCTTTATTGCGGCCATCGACGCTGCAGACGTGCAGGAAGGTGCGTTGACCACGCCGGACAATGAGCATGTTCGTGTCCAGCGTGTCTCTATTGATGCGGCCCTCGGCGCTCTCGGCCGAAACGCCGTTCGTGGCGTTCCAATGATCGTCGGGTTGCAATGGCTGGCTCTCAACCGGACACGCGTTGCAGAACTGCTGCGCTAGGCGACCCGCTTGACTGCGGTGATTTCACTTCCCGCCGCCTTGATACGCGCTATCGCTTCCGAAGCCGGGTCGATTGCCACCATCATATGGTGCGCGTTCGCGTGAATCAGCGTCTCCGGGTCGCGGGCAATTGCAACGTGGCCTTTCCAGAACACCAGGTCTCCGCGCCGCAAGCTCGCCAAAGAGGACAGCTTCCCCAGCGACAGTTCCTGCATGTCGCTGTCGCGCGGACAAGCAATTCCGGCAGCATTCAGCGAGACCTGCACCAGGCCGGAGCAATCCATCCCCAGTGACGTCTTGCCGCCCCACAAATAAGGCGTGCCGACAAACTGCTCTGCCACAGCTACGAAGTCGGTCTGGCGCGCCTTGATCGGAACAATAAATGCTTCGGGCACATGCCAACCCATTGCAGTGATCGCAAACCGTTCATCCTGGCGCACGATTGTCAGCTGTGCGCCCATCGGAAGTGACACAATGGCAGGCAACCTGATGTCCGGGCCCGGAAATACGATTGCGCGAAGAGCCGCGACCTTGTGGGTGGGCGCCGGTCCACTTGCGCCAAGCGCGTTGGCGGACAGCCAGCCGACATAGCCGTCAGTCTCGAGCTGCCCCCAAGCCCAGCCGTCCTCAGTCGTTTCATAAATCATTGCGCGTTCGCCCAGTAGCGCCTCGGTGTCGAGCCGAGCATCATGCGATGCCGTTCGGCGCACGGCCGTAACAGGCTCGATGATCTGGTGGCGCGTGCCTTCGACGAAGCGCTCAGCTTCGACCTGGCCCTGCAGATGCCTCGCCGCAACTTCCGGCCGAAAGGGATTTATGCGGGGATCAAGCGCAACCATGGCTCAGGCATAACGCTTGCAGAGCAATGAGTAGATGGCGCGCGCGGCCTGACATTCGGCGCCTTCCGGGCGTCCAGGCTTTGCGGCGGGTGTCCAGGCAAAGATGTCGAGATGCAACCATGATTTAGTCGTGACGAACCGACGCAGAAACAGTGCGGCTGTAATGGCACCGCCATGGCCGCCCGTCGCCACATTGTTGAGATCGGCAATTTTTGAATCCAGCATAGTCTCATAGGGCTGCCACAGCGGCATGCGCCACAACGGATCGTTCTCGCCCGCCCCGGCACGAGAAATCTCGTCAGCCAGGGCGTCATCCCTGGTGAAGAATGGCACGACCTCGGGTCCCAGCGCCACGCGGGCCGCGCCCGTGAGGGTGGCAAAATCGACAACCATTGCAGGCTTGTCTTCGTCCGCAAGCGCAAGCGCATCGGCCAGGATCAGCCTTCCCTCCGCATCCGTATTGCCGATCTCGACTGAAATGCCCTTGCGCGAAACGTAGACGTCGCGCGGCCGGAAGCTGGCGCCGGAAATCGAGTTCTCCACGGCGGGGATTATGACCCGGAGCCGGACCTTCAGACCCCGAGCCATGATCATATGAGCGAGGCTGAGCGCGGTTGCCGCCCCGCCCATGTCCTTCTTCATGTTGAGCATGCCTGAGTCGGGCTTGATATCGAGACCGCCCGTGTCGAAGCAGACACCTTTGCCGACGAGCGTTATCCTCGCATTGCCCGATTTGCCCCAGGTGATGTCGATCAGGCGGGGTGATCGCTCAGAACCAGCGCCGACCGCGTGCACCAAGGGGAATTTTTTCTGCAGCGCGTCGCCGGTCGTGACTTGCACCTTGGCGCCATGCCGTTTCGCGAGCGCGCGGCTTGCCGCTTCGAGCTCGCTCGGCCCCATGTCGTTGGAGGGCGTGTTGGTGAGATCCCGGCACAGGGTCACGCCCTCGACGATGCGGCTGAGATCCTCGCCATCAAGGCTTTCGGGCACTACAAGCCGCACTTTGCGCGGCTCCGCCTTGCGATAACGTGCAAACTGATAGGTGCCCAGCGCAAACCCCAGCGCACCCAGCCGTTCGTCATGGGGCGCATTTGCAAAGCGATATGTTCCCGGCGGCAAGAGGCTCGGCAATTGTCCGGGCCGGAAGCGGTCCACGTCAGTCTCTCCGGGACTTTCGAGGCCGAACAGGACGCCATCGAGTTTGCCATCGACGCCGGGCAGCAGCAGGAAGCGACCGGGCTTGGCCTCGAAGCCGGCGGCGGCAATAAACGCACGCTCACGCTCGCCAAACTGCCTGCGCACCGCATCGAAGTTTTCCCGATGGACAAACCAGATCGGCGTCGCCTGCGTCTTGCCGGCGCTTGCAAAAACAGGATGCATGTTACCCCGCGGTTTCGCGCCAAGAGGTCGAACGGTGGACATACCGGTTATGGAAAAAAATCATGCGCGAACAAGGCCAGTTTACAAGTTAACAGTCATTATAAAGACCTCGGGAACACTAAACCTTACTAACCTTATTTCTAAATGGAAAGTTCACATCTTTCCTTGCTTTTATCGTTCACTCTTACTAACAAACCTAGTATTCGGTTCGGCAATCCATGCCCATTTTCCCTTATTTCGGGAGCCCAATCATGCCTCGCTTAAAGCTTACTACGCGCGCCGTAGAAAAGCTGCCCGCACCTGATCCATCCGGGAAACAAGTCCTGCACTGGGATACGGAATTGAAGGGCTTCGGCGTCCTCTGTAGCGGCGTGAGAAACACGAAGACCTACGTTGTCCAACGCGACATCAACGGCACAACGCGACGCGTTACGATCGGGCCGTGCAATGTGTTCTCGCTTGATGCCGCGCGCAAAGAGGCACAGCAAAAGCTGGCGGACTTCTACAGGGGCATTGATCCGAAGCAGGGCCGCCGCGGCGCTGCCACTTTGCGCGAAACGCTAGACGCCTATTTGGAGCTAAAAAAAGAGAAAGGCACCCTGCGGCCGGCCAGCGAACGCAATTACCGATACTCGGTTGAACGCTACCTCAAGGACTGGCTTGATGGTCCGTTGCACAGCATCACCTCGAAAATGGTTGATGCGCGCCACCGCGCAATCAAAAAGGAGGTTGAGAAACGCGGGCGCTATCAGGGCGGTCGAACCGCCAACTACGCCATGCGGGTGCTGGGCATTCTGTGGGATTTCGAAAACGACCGTTTGGAAAAGGATCGAAAGCCTGAAGACAAACCCTTGCCACCAAATCCAGCGAAACTGAAAAAGGATGAGCGCTACAAAGAGCGCCCTAGCGAGCGCAGCGTGAACGAGGAAGACTTGCCCGCATTTTATGCCGCGCTTGACCAGCTGCCCAATCCCATTCACCGGGACTATTTGAAGTTGATGCTATTCACGGG
>JBKPLN010000711.1:0-6668 GCA_046731635.1 Pseudomonadota bacterium
GCTGGGTGTTGTGCTCCATGGCTTTTTCGTTGATGGCGTCTTGCGCGGCGCGGCCGAACTGCGCTCCGTTGGATCGCTTTTCGCGCGAGCGGGAGAAGCGGCCTTCAGCATCGAGCAGCCCTGGCAAAGCCATGGCGTCGGCACGCTGCTGCTCGAACGGACCCTTTTGAGCGCGCGCAACCGCGGCATGAACTTGCTGCAGATGCACTGCCTGGCCGAAAACAGCCGCATGCAACAGCTTGCCCGCAAATTCGAAGCCGATCTCAAATTTGATTTCGGCAGCGTGGTCGGTGAAGTCGACCCGCCGCGTTACACGCCGCTGTCGCTGATGCGCGAGGCTGTCGCCGACGCCCACGGTGTGACCACCGCTTGGCTGGACGCGCAGTCGCGTATGTTCGGGGTCGCCTGATTCATTGCGGGCGCGACGTCACACAGTGGTCACGTGCTGAATGGATAGCTCGCCTCGATCACATACGGCCCACCTCCGACGGAGGCGCGCGAGGAAAAAAGCACAAAGCGAGAGACTCTGAACGGCGAGGTCCGGAAATAGCCCCGCGCTGAAAGATACTCCGCAACCTGTTGGCTGGAGGATTCCCGCAGACGCGCCAGCGTGACGTGCGGCGTGAATTTTCGTCCTTCCGGCTCAAGCCCGATGCGTTGCATCAGCCGTTCGTGCTCGGCCTGCACATCGATGAGGGGTTGTATCGGCGCGACGCTCGCTACGACAGCGCGTGGCTTACGCCCTCCAAATGACGTCAGTCCTTCCATGTACAGCTCGAAAGGTCCTCGTTTCACACGTCCAAGCATCGAGGCAACTTCATGGGCGACGCTGTCATCAACGTCGCCAATGAAGCGTAATGTCAGATGATAGTTTTCCGGATCGATCCAACGCGCACCCGGCAGGCCTCCGCGCAGTGTCTCGAGCACTTGTCCGACAACGGACGGAATTTCAACCCCCGAAAAAAGACGCGGCATTGCGAAGCTCTCAAATCACGACGGCCGCCCAGCGCGCGCTCTGACAATCAACTCCTCGACCCGCGGCAGGATGCGCGCCACGATGGCCTCAACACCTGCGCCGTTCGGATGCATGCCATCCCTCTGGTTCAGTTTGGGATCGGCAGCAACGCCATCGAGGAAGAAGGGATAAAAGACGACAGGATGAGTCGAGGCAAGCGCGGGATAAATGCCATCAAACGCCTTCGTGTACTCCGGACCCATGTTTGGCGGAGCCCGCATTCCAGCAAGCAAGACAGTTATGTGACGGGCCGTCAGCTTGCGCAGAATGGTATCGAGCGCGCTCTTGGTGACGTTGGGATCGAGGCCGCGCAGTGCATCGTTGGCACCCAGTTCGACAATGACCGCGTCGGTCCCGTCCGGAACCGACCAATCGAGCCGGGCGAGCCCGCCCGAAGCGGTATCACCCGACACACCTGCATTCATGATCGTGGCGCTAACGCCTTTGGCTTTCAGGGCCGCGGCCAGTTTGGCCGGAAACGCGTGTTCCACAGGCAGACCCAGCCCCGCGCTGAGGGAGTCGCCGAGCACGACAATGTTGACGGGCCGTTCAGCGGCCTCCACCCCCGAGGCTGGCGTAAGCGCACAGAACAGTGCGAGCAGCGCCCCCGCAAGACGCTGGACCCGGAGGGGATTCCTCCCATATGAGCGGGGTTGCGAAAAATGAGGTTCCATGACGAATAACTCCCAGGCGGGACCGGCCATAGCACTGGCCGGCGTCAATCTCTCGCTCGGGCATGGCGCGGCCCGTGTTCATATCCTCAAAGATATCGACCTGCATATAGGCAGAGGCGAGGCCATCGGCCTCGTGGGGCCGTCTGGATCCGGCAAATCGACCCTGCTGATGGTGATGGCGGGGCTCGAACGCGCGGACAGCGGCACGGTTGCAGTCGCCGGCGAAAACTTGAGCACCCTCGACGAAGACGCCCTGGCGCGGTTTCGCGGCCGAAATATTGGAATTGTGTTCCAATCGTTCCACCTGATCCCAACCATGACTGCGCTGGAGAACGTTGCGGTCCCGCTCGAGCTGGCGGGTATCGCCGACGCGCACGATCGGGCACGCGACGAACTTGCTGCCGTCGGCTTGAGCGAGCGACTCGACCACTATCCTGTTGAGCTCTCGGGCGGTGAACAGCAGCGCGTGGCGATCGCGCGCGCGCTCGCGCCCGATCCGGCAATTGTCGTGGCCGACGAGCCGACCGGCAATCTCGACGAGGACACCGGAAAGCAGATCATAGATCTTCTGTTCGCTGGACACGCTAGGCGCAGAACCACGCTCGTGCTGGTCACCCACGATCAGGCGCTGGCAGCGCGCTGCGCGCGCGTGGTGCGGCTGCGCTCAGGACGAATTGATGGTGTGACACGGCCATGAGCGCGCGAAAAATGACCACCCCCTCAGGCTCCTCGTTGTCCTTGCGCTACGCCCTGCGCGAAATGCGCGGCGGCTTGCACGGGTTTTATGTTTTCATCATTTGCATCGCGCTCGGGACCATGGCGATCGCCGGCGTCAGCTCGCTGGCGGCAAGCCTTGCAGAGGGCCTTTCGCGCGAAGGCCGAGTCATTCTCGGTGGCGATCTTGCTTTCACGTTGATCCATCGGGAAGCCGCGCCGAATGAGCGCGCATTCCTCGACAAGCACGGCCGCGTTTCAAGTGCGACAACAATGCGCGCCATGGCGCGCGCGCCAAATGGGCAGGCAACGCTGGTTGAAATAAAGGCTGTGGATGCGTTGTACCCTCTGTTCGGACAGACTACGCTTGATCCGCCCGGCACGCTTGACGCGGCGCTGGCACAAAGCGACGGCGTTTTTGGCGCCGTTGCTGACCCGACCTTGATGGCGCGGCTTGATATCTCAAAAGGCGCTCATCTCAGTGTTGGTGGCGCAACATTCGAGATTCGAGCGGCGCTGGCGAGCGAGCCCGACAAGCTTGCCAGCGCCATCGGGTTCGGTCCCCGGCTGCTGGTGAGCCAGGACGCGTTGCGCGCCACAGGCCTGATACAGCCTGGCAGCCTTGTGCGTTGGCATTACCGATTGCGTCTGCCGTCAAATGATGCGTCCGACGCGGCAGCAAAAGCGGTCGCGACGCAGGCGCGCACGCAATTGCCGGAAGCCGGTTGGGATATCCGCAGCCGCGGCAATGCCTCGCCGCAACTCGAACGCAACGTCGAGCGCTTTACCCAATTCCTCACGATTGTCGGTCTGACCGCGCTTCTTGTTGGCGGAGTCGGTGTCGGCAATGCCGTCAAGAGCCATCTCGACCGACGCCGCGACACAATTGCGACCATGAAAGCTCTCGGTGCCAGCGGACGGCGTGTATTCGCTATTTATCTTACGCAAGTCATGGTTGTGGCGCTTGCCAGTGGCGTCGTCGGTGCGGCGCTCGGCGCCACCTTGCCGTTCGCGATTTCCTGGATATTTGGCGCAATCATTCCGCTGCCGTTGGTACCGGCATTGCATTTCGATGAATTGTTGCTGGCGCTTTTCTACGGGTTGCTGGCGGCACTGGTTTTCGCGCTGTGGCCGCTGGGACGAGCCCACGATGTACCGGTGGCAGAGCTCTTCCGCGACATGGTGGCCCCCCAGCCCCGGCGACCCCGCAAACGCTATCTCGCATTCACCGCCGCTTCCGTCCTTGTCCTGGCGGCTTTCGCCATCCTGCTGTCCTATGACCGCCGCGTTGCAGTCATCTACGTCGCAACAGCCGCCGCGGCATTTGTGCTGCTGCGCATAATTGCTGCGCTGTTGATGGTCGTCGCGCGCCGTGCACCCCGCCCCCGCGCGACCGGGCTGCGAATGGCTTTGGCCAATATTCACCGGCCGAGCGCTCTGACGCCGACGATCGTTCTATCGCTGGGGCTCGGTATCACTCTGCTTGTGACCGTCATCGAGATCGACGGCAATCTGAGACGGCAGTTTTCAAACGAATTGCCGTTGAAAGCTCCGTCGTTCTATTTCCTCGACATACCGACGGATCAGTCTGCGCGCTTTGCGGATTTCGTCCACACGCAGGCGCCGACTGCAAAATTGGAGGAAGTGCCGATGTTGCGCGGGCGGATCGTGTCCGCCGGAGGCACCGAGGCCGAGAAGCTCAAGCCAAGAGAGGACGCAGCCTGGGTGCTGCAAAGTGATCGAGGCATCACTTATGCGATTGACATTCCTAACGGGTCAAGGCTTGTGGAAGGAAGCTGGTGGGGGGCGGATTATGAGGGCCCGCCGCTCGTGTCATTCGAGAAGCGCATCGCCGACGGCTTGAGCCTCAAGCTTGGTGATTCCGTCGTCGTCAACGTGCTCGGCCGCAATATCACTGCGACGATTGCAAACATGCGCGCGGTCGACTGGGAAAGTCTCGGCATCAATTTCGTCATGGTATTTTCCTCCAATTCTTTTCGCGGCGCGCCGCACAACCACCTTGCCACGCTGACCTATCCTGGCGGCGGCACGCCGGCCGAGGAAGCAGCGCTCATTCGCTCGGCGGCTGCGGCCTTTCCGATGGTGACGGCGGTGCGCGTGAAGGATGCCCTCGATGCGGTCGGAAGCATCGTGGCCAATCTGGTGCTCGCAATCCGCGGAGCCAGTGGAATTACCCTGGTGGCGGCAGCTCTCGTGCTGGGTGGCGCTCTCGCCGCCGGTCACCGCTCCCGGGTCTATGACGCCGTAATCTTGAAGACCCTTGGCGCCACTCGATTTCGCCTCCTAGCGGCTTACGGCACCGAATATCTGCTCATCGGCGCCGCGACCGCACTCTTCGGGATGATCGGCGGCTCACTCGCGGCGTGGCTGATCGTCGCTCAGCTCATGCACCTGTCATTCATCTGGGTGCCCTGGCCCGCCATTTGGGCGGCGTTGGTCGCAGTAGCGGTTACGGTCATCCTTGGCCTCGCCGGGACCTATCTCGCGCTTGGGCAAAAACCCGCGCCGATACTGCGAAACCTCTAGGTTTTGCGACATTCCGCCACGGCACCCGGCGCTGCCCGGCTGGCAGCCATTTCCGGTATAGTTACCCGGCTACTGGATGTTAACGATCCGCAATGGTGCAAGGGTCATCGTCAAGCCACATCTAGCGCGGAGACTGGCTAACCACTAGATTCGTAACACGAGCGCGACGGCAGCGTGCCGGCGCGCGTGACGTGCCGGCGAAAGCCGGGACATGAGAGAGGACACATCGATGTCGGATTACGACCGTAACGTAGCTGCTCGCGGCTTGGGCTCCGCGCCTGCTATCGCGATCGATGCGGGCCTGCGCGCCTACATGATCCGCGTCTACAATTACATGGCCGCCGGCGTCGCTCTGACCGGCGTCGTCGCCTGGCTTACCTTCAATGCGGCGGTGGTCACCGATGCGGCTGGACGCATCACCGCGTTGACGCCCTTTGGCCAGACGATCTTCAGCGGACCTTTGGCCATTGTGCTGTTCCTGGGCACCCTTGGCCTGGTGTTCTTCATGAGTTTCCGGATCAACAGCCTGCAGCCAAGCACGGCGTTGATCCTGTTCCTTGTCTATGCCGCGTTGCTGGGACTTATGCTGTCGTCGGTGTTCCTGGCGTATACAGGGGCGTCGATCACCCGCACCTTCTTCATCTCGGCGGCATCGTTCGGCGCACTGAGCCTGTACGGCTATACGACCCAGCGTGACCTCTCGCCGGTCGGATCGTTCCTGACTATGGGACTGTTCGGCCTGATCCTGGCGATGATCGTCAACCTATTCCTCAAGAGCAGCGGGCTCGACTTCGCCATCTCGGTGATCGGCGTGCTGATCTTCGCGGGCCTGACGGCCTGGGATACGCAGCGGATCAAGGAAATGTACAGCGCCAATGACGATGGCACTGTCTCAAGCCGCAAGGCGATAATGGGCGCACTTACGCTCTATCTCGACTTCATCAACCTGTTCCTGTTCCTTTTGCGCTTCGTTGGCGATCGCCGCTAGCCAGCAGCACAGGACGAACCTGCCAACGCCCCGGCCGTGTGCCGGGGCGTTGTTGTTTGCGCTCGTTGCCGCGCTCGATACGGCAATCCATGATGTGGTCCTGGCAATTCATCATGGAGGCGCGGCAGGGCCGCGCATGACGATCTCGAATGAGCAAGCCAAAAATCCGGCCAGCGGTCCTTGGGGATATTCCAGCAATTACGCGCATCTACGCGCATGCGGTCGAGCATGGTACGGCCACATTCGAGCTCGAGGCGCCGGATGAGGCCGAGATGGCCCACCGCATGAACGAACTCACGTCCCGCAATTTTCCCTATCTTGTGGCAGAGCTGGACGGGGTGTTGGCGGGATATGCCTATGCGGGGCCTTACCGCGCGAGGCCGGCGTACCGCTTCACGGTCGAGAACTCCGTCTATATTGCGCCGGATTCTCAGCGCCGCGGCGTCGGCAGGGCGTTGTTGGAAGAATTGATAAAGGCTTCGACCGAACGCGGCTTCCGCCTGATGGTGGCCGTCATTGGCGATTCCAAGCAGGCCGCTTCGATCGGCGTCCACAAAGCGACCGGCTTCAGCCACGTCGGCGTGTTCGAAAACATTGGCTATAAGTTCGATCGCTGGGTCGACACTGTGCTGATGCAACGCGCGCTCGGACCGGGGGCAAGCACGCCACCCTGATCGGCCTCAGTTCAAAACGAGAGCGAGCGAACGATCGATCGAACGCAATACTCGCT